>CAYWNI010000117.1:0-8866 GCA_964459525.1 uncultured Lentimicrobiaceae bacterium
TAGCATCAGAAACACCTAGTCCAGTCTGAGATGCGTTATTCATCGCATAAAATCAAGCTGTTAATCTAACTTACTCGTTATCTGATTCACCTATCGGGGCAAACTTACAAAAGCCCTATTCACTGTATTGGATAAAATTCACCATACGTTAATGGTATTTATTTTCGTTAAATATTTGTAAATGTGTTAAGTAATATCATATTTTCAGGGTTAGTTTGCCGCATCAAATACTGTTTTGGCGACCACCCGGAAAATGATTTGAATTCGTTGATTAAATGCGCTTGATCGTAGTAATTACAAGCAAAAGCAATGCTCGACCAATTAAGTTGCTCTGGTTTTTGAATGAGTTTTAGAACTCCATTAAATTTATTCAGCCGATCAATTTGTTTCGGGGTTAACCCAACCATTCTTTTAAATAAAGTGATAAGGTGTTTGTTGGAAATGTTTAACTGCTCACAGATTAGGCTTATATTTGTATTTGACTCACTTATTTCCAATTCCTTAAGTGCAAACTCAATAATGTCTGAATACTTGCTTTTTGTACTTACTTTTAGAAATAAATATTTATTTAGAATTTTGATTATTTCCTCCTCTTTTTTGGCATCACTGAGCATCTGTATTAGTTGAGGGATGCCATCGTTAATCACAGTTTCGAGTATCGATGCATTATTGCAAAATGGCTGTATGTGTTTGTTAATTAGATGATGCAGGCCTCCCTGTTTAAACTTAATGCCAATAATGCGATCACACTTTTCTAAATGCAACGAATAGGGTTCTGTGAAGGGGCCTAATAACAAATTGTTGTTATACTCGACTTCTTGACCTCGCGTGTCTGATAAACCAGCTTTTTTACCTAAGTTAAAAATGATACTTCCACTGCCATCTGGAAACATTGTAATAACTTCATTAATATTTCCCCCAATCCAGTAATAATCAATGGATTTTGATAGGCATGGGTGGGAAGAATATCGAGAAATCATTTTATTAGTATTTGTCATCCACAATCCAAATATGTGCCAAAGAACGCAATGCTATCGTAATAAATGGAATAATTGATTATAACTCTGGCTTTTTCCAAGAATGGGAAATGGAAAATCTCCAAAATGGGAAATAGTTTTTCTATGTTCCTTAGAGCTGTTTTTCTATCGCTTTAGGTGTCGGTCGATCTCCCGCTTGTGGTCTTTTTCTTTGAGGTTTTCTCTTTTATCGTAGAAATGCTTTCCTTTTGCCAGTGCTATTTCAAGTTTGGCCAAACCTTTTTCGTTGATAAATAAGGTAACAGGAACGATGGTCATGCTTTTTTCTTTTACCTTGGTATTCAGCTTTTTAAGTTCTCTGGCATTTAGTAAAAGTTTGCGATCGCGTTTTGCAAGATGATTGTTATAAGTACCATAACTGTATTCAGAAATATGCATACCTCTAACAAATAATTCTCCACCCTCGAAAACACAAAAGGAGTCAGCAAGACTTGCTTTTCCATTACGTAACGATTTGATTTCTGTGCCAGTAAGTACAATTCCTGCTATTAATTTTTCAATGAGGAAATACTCCCAGGAAACCCGTTTATTTTTTATTTTAATTCTATTTTCCATTGCTGTAAATCGGTGCAAAGGTAAAGATAATTTTGCTGTAATACAGGAAGTGCTTGGTGTTGATTCAAGTGGGGAAACGCGTTTTGAAAAGCCCTACATGTTTTACGGAAGATATTCATTATCAATATTATTTAATGAGTTAAACAGATTTTGTTTGGCTTTTGGGTGTATCTCTTGCATTTCTTTAATCAGGTTGCGAGCTGTAGTACGCTTGGTTTTGTTTTCGTGGGGACAATCCGTTTTCAGTGGTGGGTATTTTCTAATTCCGGCGTAAGTACGTGTGTCTGTGTCTGTCAGGAGGATAAGTGGCCTAATCAAATGCAATTTACCGTCAAACATGCTTAGTTTTCCGGGGAGTGATGAAATATTGGCGTGGTATGCCATGTTAATAACCAGTGTTTCAACGGCATCATCCATGTGATGACCGAATGAAACCGAGTTGAATTTGTGTTCTTTTGCAAAAGTAAAAAGCGCTTTTCTTCTGTGCCATGAGCAAACAAAGCAGGGGGCTTTTTTACCACGTTGTGCTAATCCTGCTTCGATTTCAAGTATATGTAATTTTACTCCAAGCGAATTCGCAAACTCATTAATCCACGTTGTATCAATTTGATAAGGAACGTCAGTAACCTGTATATGAACAGCTTCCAAATGAAAGGGAGTATGTCCATGTTTTTGCAAAGAGGCCAGTACTTCGAGCATTACCAGCGAATCTTTTCCACCTGAAATGGCGGCCATAATTCTGTCGTCATGACTTATCATTCCATACTTCTGTATGGCTTTTGCCATGTAGTTTCTTACATGCTCTAGGTGTTTATGCTGGCTTTTGCTTAGGTGTTCGGTTGACATACTCAAGCAACCTTATTGTCTATCTCAAGGTTTGCATCATCCTCAAAGCGAAGGTTATCGATTATAAAGTTTTGACGTTCGGGCGTGTTTTTACCCATGTAAAAGGAGAGGGTTTCGCTAATTGATGACTCACGGCGCAGTATTACTGGCTCAAGGCGTATGGTTTGCCCAATAAAGTGTTTGAATTCATCTGGGGAAATTTCTCCAAGTCCTTTAAAACGAGTTATTTCTGGAGTTGGATTTAACTCATTGATAGCGTTTACACGTTCGGTTTCAGAATAACAATAGCGTGTTTTTTGTTTATTGCGAACACGAAATAATGGCGTTTGTAGTATGTAGACATGGCCAGCTTTAACCAAATCAGGATAAAATTGCAGGAAAAATGTAAGCAGTAGCAAGCGTATGTGCATTCCGTCAACATCAGCATCGGTAGCAATTACGATATTGTTGTAACGTAGGTTCTCGATGCTTTCGTCGATGTTTAAGGCTGCCTGAAGCAGATTAAACTCTTCATTTTGATAAACAATTTTTTTGCTAAGCCCATAGCAGTTCAAGGGTTTTCCTTTCAAGCTAAAAACGGCCTGTGTTTGCACATTTCGCGATTTGGTTATCGAGCCACTTGCCGAATCACCCTCGGTTATAAACAAAGTGGTGTCGAGGCGGTTTTCATGCGTTGTGTTTAAGTGAATCCTACAATCGCGTAGTTTTTTGTTGTGCAAACTTGCTTTTTTTACACTCTCTTTGGCTAGTTTTTTTATCCCAGCCATTTCTTTTCTTTCTTTTTCTGATTGCAGCAGTTTTCTCAGCAATTCGTCAGCCGTTTCGCTGTGTATATGCAGGTAATCGTCGAGGTTTCGGGTTACGATATCGTGAATATAGTTTCTTATTGTTTGCCCATTTGGTTCGATATATTGCGACCCCAATTTGGTTTTTGTTTGCGATTCAAAAACAGGTTCTTGCACCTTTATACTGATTGCTGCTACAATGGAAGTGCGGATGTCTCCAGTGTCGAAGTCTTTTTTGTAAAAATCGCGTATTGTCCTTACCAAAGCTTCTCTGAAAGCATTTTGATGCGTACCTCCCTGGGTGGTATGCTGACCATTTACAAATGAAAAGTATTCTTCGCTATAAGAGCGTGAGCTGTGAGAAAAAGCGCATTCGAAATCGCCTTCTTTTATGTGAATAATGGGGTAGAGAACAGGACCATTTCCATTGATATTGTGCTCAAGTAAATCGATAAGGCCATTTTTCGCAAACATTTTCTGGCCATTAAAATTAATGGTAAGGCCATTGTTTAGAAACGCATAGTTCCACAACATTTCTTCGATATACTCAAAGAGGTAATGAAAGTTGCCGAAAAGTTCCTGATCGGGAGTGAAGGTAATGAGTGTTCCTGGTTTGAGGCTGCTGTCGTGGAGCGGTTCATCTATAATGATTTCTCCACGTTCGAAAACTACGATTTTGGTTTTTTTTTCACGAATCGACTGCGCTGTAAACTTTGACGACAAAGCATTTACGGCTTTCGAGCCAACGCCATTGAGGCCAACTGCTTTTTTAAAAACCTTTGAATCGTATTTGGCTCCTGTATTAATCTTACTAACGCATTCAATTACCTTGCCCAACGGCATACCTCTACCATAATCGCGTACTGATACTTCGCTGTCGCTAACCTGTATGTCGATTTGGTTTCCATGCCCCATAACAAATTCATCTATGGCATTGTCAACCACCTCTTTAAGTAACACATAGATACCATCATCCTGTGAGCTGCCATCTCCCAATTTTCCAATATACATACCGGGTCTTAACCGAATATGCTCTTTCCAATCTAACGACCTAATGCTGTCGTCTGTGTATTCTGCGGACATATTTCTCCTAATTTGCCGCGAAAATATAAACTTAATAGCTTGCTTTCGGAGTGTTCGGCATTTAGTTGTTAAATAGTAGCTGTTGAAAAAACGTCAAAAAAAAAAGGAGACTACCTATAGTTGTCTCCTTTGTAGCGCAATAGCAACGCTATTCTTCTTTTTTATTCGTTGATAGTTTTAAAGGGCAATACGCAGGGCAAAATCCCGAAAAGGCAGTTGCTAATGGAATAATGGCTAGTAAGCCCCACCAATCTTGATAATAAATGCCAATGGAGGCAATAATTAGTGCCAGTAAAACACGTATGATTTTGTCAATCGTTCCAACATTCTTTTTCATAATAGTATCGTTTAGTGCGACAAAATTAGTATTTTAATATAACGCTAGTTCTAACATAAATCATACATGGTTTTAGGGGTTTTGGATCGAAAGAAAAGGACTTTAGGACGTTTTTTTTCCTCTGCTAAGGCGCATTTTTCCTGTTGAAATAAGCAATACCCCAGTTATTGTAAAAATACCACCAATAATTTGCCATTGATTAGGAAAGGTGTTAAAATAAAAATAAGCGCCAACCAAAACAAACAAACTACGAACACTGCGTACCATGGTGGCTTTCGACATTTCAATATTTTTTAATGCGAGATAACCAAGAACTCCAGATAAAAATGGGCCCATAAGTGATCCAATTCCAATATTTAATATGGCGTCAGGTTGTATGTTTAATGGTAAATCGAGATAAATAAGCGATATCGTTGAAAACAAAAACAGCAGCAACAAGCGCGCTGTAGCCAAGTATGAAGCATCGAAATAGCGTAACTGCTTTTTGGCCACCAAGGTTGAAATGCTGTAAATAATACCTGAAATAAAAATGTATTGAGAACCTGCCACAAAAAAACTATCGCTATTTGTAACGCCAGAAATACTTATTATTACAGCCCCTGCTAATGTTATTGCCAATCCTGAAAACTCAAGCATATTAAACCTTTCTTTGAGAAAAATAATTCCCATGGCAACAACGAAAAGTGGATTGACATTTGAGAGAAACGAAACGATTGCCGGATTCTCGATGGTGTTAACTGCTAAAAAGAAAAACAAGGTGCCAAACATTTCAAGGGCTGAAATGAGCGACAAACCCAACCAATTGCGTCGGTTGATTTTTTTTATTCCCTTGTGCTTTTTTCGCGAAAAGAAATAAATCAAATTCCAGATTATGCCTAGGCCGAACCAGTAAAATCCAAACTGAGCCAAGTGCACAACGTTGAGAGCCGCTTTACTGAAAATATAAACATTGCTCATGGCCAAAGCCGCTCCCAGGGCAAACAAGACCCCTTTGGTATTGCTACTCATTATTTCTCAATTTGTTTGTTTTGAGCAATATATGAACAATGTTTTTCATTTCAAACCAATCTTGTTTGGTGATAAGCCAATCCTTTAAACATGTCTTGGTTTCTTTCTTGAAAATAATGTATTGCGCCAACACGGTGGTTGAGTAACTCAGTGAGGCGGCCACTGCAGCACCAATGTAACCGTACAAAGGAATTATTAACCCAGCAGCAAACAGGGTTACAACAAAGCCAATGGCGTTTACGATCATGCTTACCTTTGGCCTGCCAACTCCGGCAAAATACCCACTAAAGATAGTGTTTATTGAAAGGGCCAGCAAGCCTGGACTTAACGCCAGTATAAGTACTTTAATATCACCAAAATCTTTTTTGAAAATGGTCACATAAACGTCAGAAGGTATGATTAACAAGATTATCAACGCCAACAAGGTGATAATAAAGGATAATTTCATGAGTCGGACAGTCAGGTTAACAGCATATCGCGTGTCTGCTTGTCCGGCAATTGACGAAAACTGAACCAATGAAATACTTTGCCCGATAAGTCGCAATCCTTCAGTAAGTTGAACGCCTGCTCCATAAATGCCTACCGCGGGTAAACCACTAAAATACCTCAATATGTAAAATGAAAACCGCTTGTTACCTATGTGTAATAAGTTGGCTATCTGACTAATAAAACCGTATCGAAAAACTGCTTTAGAAGTGTGTAACCACCCGTGCATATTTATTGATTTTACGTATTTTGATATGGCTGCAAACGATAGAAAGGCTCCGAAACCATATGATAGGTATAGACTATAAATAAATGCATGCACTGAGTTGTCATTCTGTAAATAAAACCTGAGAATAACCGAAACAAGGAGTACGCTAATTTGGATGACGAATATGGAGTTGTATCGTTTTATTCTGGTTTGACCAATAAGCAGGTTGTAGTGTAAAAGCATGAGGGCATTTAGTATTGAAAGAAACAAAACATGAAGTTCAAATCCCTCGGGGATAACCATGTTAAGCATTTCAGGGAAATATTGACCAACCGTCCAAACAATCAATGCATACAAAGAGGCAGATATTAATATCCAACCATAGGCTGGAAAAAGGAGCTGGGGGATGGGTTTTCGCGAGGTGTAGTAGATGATTCCGCTTCCTGCAAGTAAGTCGATGAAAAGTTGTAATATGGTTATTGCAAGGATTATCAAGCTTATCGTTCCAAAACCGACACTCCCTAGTTTCCTTGTCAGAACTATGAGTATCAATAGGTTGAATGCAGCGTTCAGCATTCTGGTTCCGGTTGTACCTAATATCTTGTTTATCATATTAACAATAATCGCAAAAATAAACAATATCGCAATGCGTTACTTTGTTATTTTTGTGCCTTACAACGTTACCTTTTTTGTAAAATAAACATAGTTTTTGAATGCAGCTGTCGGTTATCATAGTAAATTATAACGTAGAATACTTTTTAGAACAATGCCTTCATTCGGTTCGTAAATCGGTAAAAGGACTTGATGTAGAGGTTATTGTGGTTGATAACAATAGTATTGACGGGTCGAATGAGATGGTACATCAAAAATTTCCGGAAGTTAATCTGATTGAAAATAAAGACAACAGAGGTTTTTCAAAAGCAAATAATCAAGGCATTCAAATTTCAAAGGGGAAGTACGTGTTGTTGCTAAACCCCGACACGGTTGTTGAAGATGATACCTTCAACAAGATTGTTGGCTTTATGGAAGCACATGAGGAGGCTGGAGCTCTTGGTGTAAAAATGGTTGATGGGTCTGGTAATTTTTTACCTGAATCGAAACGCGGATTGCCAACTCCGCTAACTTCATTTTACAAAATGTTTGGCCTTAGCGCGTTGTTTCCGCGAAGCAAGCGATTTGCACGCTACCACATGGGGCATTTGGATAAGGACAAAACCCATGAAGTCGAAATTCTGGCCGGGGCCTTTATGCTACTCCGTCGGTCGGTTTTGGACGAAATTGGTCTGCTGGACGAAACCTTTTTTATGTATGGTGAAGATGTGGATTTAAGCTACAGGGTGATAAAGGCAGGCTACAAAAACTACTATTATCCTGAAACCCGTATTATTCATTATAAGGGTGAAAGTACAAAGAAGGGTAGCGTGAACTATGTTTTGGTTTTTTATCACGCCATGGTGATTTTTGCAAACAAGCACTTTTCACAAAAAAATGCTAGACTGTACACTTTATTAATTAACATAGCTATCTACTTCCGAGCTTTTTTATCGTTGTTGTCACGGTTATTAAACAAGTTGTTCCTCCCCATACTTGATGCTTTGTTTTTATATGGCGGATTGTTCTTAATCACTGAGATTTGGGGACGAGAAATAATATACTCTGGTGGTGGAGCTTATCCTGATACTTTTCATTATTTTGTTTTACCTGTGTACATATTGTTCTGGTTGTTTTCGGTATTTTTTATTGGCGGCTACGACCGCCCTGTGCGGCTCGGTAAGGCTGTTCAGGGAATGCTTCTGGGAACAGTTGTTATTTTGGTTTTTTACGCCTTGTTGCCGGAGTGGCTTCGCTATTCAAGAGCATTAATTCTTTTCGGAACATTGTTGGGAGTGGTTGTGTTGCCCATGCTGCGTATGTTTTTGGCGATAATTGGGTTTTCATGGATACGGATAGGAGATGATGAGGTTAAACGGTTTTTGGTTATTGGCGATAAGCAAGAAGCCCAGCGAGTTTCCGAGCTGCTTTACGCATCTTATATCAGACCCAGTTTTGTAGGTTGGGTGTCGGTTGATAAAAAACCATCTGGCGACAAGGATTTTATTGGAAATATTTCGCAGGTAGTCGACATCATTCGAATTTATAAAATTAGCGAGGTTGTTTTTTGTTCAAAATCGGTGCCTCATCAGGTAATTATTGATAAAATGACCGAGTGGAAGTCGACACAAATTGCCTATAAAATTGCTCCTGAAGACAGCTTGTCGATTATTGGAAGTAACAGCATTCATACCCAAGGCGACCTTTATACTGTTGATATACATGCTGTAGACAGTACCGAAAACCGCCGCAATAAAAGGGTGCTCGACATGCTGCTTTCATTATTATTTTTTGCTGTAAGCCCTTTGCTTATGTGGGTAATGAAATCTCCCTTTGGTTTCGTTTCTAACAGTATACAGGTGTTTTTTGGTGTCAAAAGCTGGGTGGGCTCTCAGCCTGTTGAAAAGGATTCAGTTAAGTTACCACGAAT
>CAYWNI010000118.1:0-8820 GCA_964459525.1 uncultured Lentimicrobiaceae bacterium
TCGCCATTGCGTTGGTCGGTCCAGTTTACATAAATACTGCCTCTGTGTGCTGATGTTGCGCTAATGTCGCAGCATGTAACGGGCAAGCCGTTGCAGCGCGAAATGCCAGGCACTTCATAATCCCAGCCTCCCGGCTGATCGCTGATAAAAATATCCTCGTCCAGCCAAGTAAGGCCGCCATCCATCGAGCGATCGAAGACGATGCCTGCCGGGCCAGACCAAGCCGCATACACCTGTCCTTCAGGGCCTACCGCGGGCACTGCGCCTTCGGTGGTGTTATCGCTGTCGATGCAGTCGCCGGAGATTTCATTGATCTGTATGGCCTCTGTCCATGTAGCACCGGCATCGGTTGATTTGCTGAACATGATGTTGCTGAATTTATCAGGGTCGGAAGTGCCATATTGATCAAATTGAGTCCAGGTAACATAAATGGTGTTCGTGGCGCTTTCAACTACAGCCCATTCCTTGTCCTGCGCTTTGGTTCCGTTTAAACCCATATAACTGTCGTAGCTCCACGTATTGGTTTCAATATCAAATTTCTGGCTAACGATTCTGTCGATCCAACTTCCGCTGGCTGGATTAGAAAGATGAAGAAAATAAAAATTACCTGCCGTGTCAACCACGATGCAAGGATCGCCCCACACGCCATTTTCAGCAGAGGTTAACGTGCCTTGTGTCCAGTTAAAACCGCCATCAACCGAATAATAATAGCTGTTGATATTGGCTCCGGCGAGGAGTTCGTTTGTGTTGCGTGGATTCATGGAAATAGAAGGCTCATTGGGGCCATATTGATTTCCAACCAAGATGTTTTCGTATTGCCCGTATGCAAACACTGTAAGCAATAATGCGGTTAGAGAGAGGAGTAGTTTATTCATAAGGAATTTATTATACATGACCATGGATAGCTAATTGACAATTGTTTACACGCATTGGTTGCCCAAACAGAGGAACTAATCCTGGTTCAGGACGTCCGGATCAAGTTGGTTTTCGCCTGCGGCAATCAGCGAGGTGATGGTGAGGTCGCCAGTTACATTTACCGCTGTGCGAATCATATCGAGCGGTCTATCGACGGCAAAAATAAGCGCAATTCCTTCAGTAGGAATTCCTACCGATGCCAGCACGATAACCAGCATCACCATTCCTGCTCCAGGCACTGCTGCCGATCCAATGCTTGCCAAAGTTGCCGTTAGCACGATGGTTAATTGTTCGCTAATTCCCATTTCCATGCCGTAAACCTGTGCTAAAAACAAAGCAGCAACGGCTTGATACAAGCTCGTTCCATCCATGTTTATGGTAGCGCCTAGCGGCAGTACAAAACTCGATGTTTCGTTGTGGATACCCAGTTTTTCTTCGGCAGTTTCCATTGTAAGTGGAAGCGTTGCAGCACTCGAACTGGTTGAAAAAGCCAGCAGCTGGACAGGTGAAATTGCTCGTGCAAAGCGGGCATAACGCATTGGGGTAAGAAACCTGATAAACAGCGGGTAAACAACAAAAATCATCAAAAGCAAGCCAATGATAACGGTGAGGCTATACAGGCCCAGTGCCGCAAACAGCGAAACCGAATCGGCGGGGTCGTCACCGGCCATGTCAACAATTAATCCGGCGAGCAGGGCGAAAACCCCGTATGGAGCCGTAAGCATGATCAAATCGATGAGCTTTAGTACAATGTGGTTCAGGCTGTCGAAGAATTTTTTTACGGGCTTGGTTTTTTTTGCGGGAAGCAACACCATCGAAACCCCGAAAAGCAACGAAAAGAAAATGACCTGAAGCATGTTGGCGTTGTCCGACATAGCATCAACAATGTTGGAGGGCACAATATCAACTACAAATTGCAGTGGCGATTCTTCCGAAATATGCCGCGCGCTGCTTTCCTTTTCTTTTACATTTTCGGCAAATTTCTGCCTGAACTCAATGGCTTTATCTTGCGGAAACACCTTGCCAGGCTTGGTAATGTTTACAACCGACAGCCCAATAGTAATGGCAATAACCGTTGTGAGCATATATAAGGCAATGGTTTTTAACCCGATACGGCTGAGCTTCGAGATGTCTTTGAGGTTGCTGACGCCACCAATAAGCGACACCACGATAAGGGGAACGGCAATGAGTTTGAGTAAGTTGATGAAAATAGTGCCCCAGGGTTTGACATAAAGCAGGATAAAGTCATTCCATTGAAGGCTCACGGCAAGCAGACCCACCGCTACACCTACAGCCATGCCGATAAGTATTTTCCAGTGAAATGCCAGACGTTTTTTTTTCATTTGCCAGAGGTTGGTTTTAGCGCAGATTTATTTATTTGTCGCGCAGTATCATTTTCGAGGCGATGTCTCTTAAAATCTCTTTGTTTTCTTCGTTAATGTCAATTTTATTCAGGAATTCCATGCCTTTTACATAGTATTTCTCAATTTCTTCAGAGGTAACCAAATCAACCGAGAGCTGATTAAAAACTGTCTTTACCAGATCGATTTTCTCATTTGGGTTTTGGTGATCCGTGTTGTAGAGCTCGATTAGTTTCTTTCGGGTATTTTCATTGCTGCATTCGAGGGCTTTTAAATACAGAAATGTTTTCTTGTTGGTGAGGATGTCTCCTCCAGTCTTTTTTCCGAAAATCTTTTCATCGCCAAAGGTGTCTAGCAGGTCATCTTTAAGCTGAAACCCTAAACCAATATTAACGCCATAGTTGTAAAGGTTATCGGCGTCGGAGGCTGATGCGCCTCCAATAAGCGCACCGATTTTCAGGCTAGCGCCAAACAACACGCCCGTTTTAAGTCTGATCATGTTGATGTAATCATCTACCGAAACATGGTTGTTGGTTTCGTAGTTTAGGTCGAATTGTTGCCCCTCACAGACCTCAATGGCCGTTTGGTTAAAAACATTCAGTATGTTACTAAGAATTTCCTTGTCAGCCTGTTGTGCATAATGATAAGCCAGGGCAAAAAGGGTGTCGCCCGATAAAATGGCGATGTTGCTATTCCATTTTTTATACACGGTTTTTTTGCCTCTGCGGATGGGTGCATTATCCATGATGTCGTCGTGGATAAGTGTAAAGTTGTGAAAAAGCTCGATGGCAATAGCTTGTGGAATGGCCGTTGAAGCTACTCCCGAAAACAATTCGCAAGCCATGAGTGTGAGCACGGGGCGTATGCGTTTACCACCAAATCCAAGCGTGTATGTAATGGGTTCATAGAGTTCTTTCGGCTTTCCCGAAAAATTTTGTTTTTCGAGCTCTTGCTCAAAATATTTTATCAGTTGATCGTAATTTTCCATTTCCGACTTTCAGTTCCTAGATTAGTGTTTAAGCAGGTTTAGCAGGTAAGCGCCATAACCACTTTTTAATAATGGCTTGGCAATTTCCTCAAGTTTTTGCGCATTGATAAAGCCCTTTTTGTAGGCAATTTCTTCAATACAGCCAATTTTAAGGCCTTGGCGTTCCTGAATTACCTCAACAAATTGCGAAGCTTCTGTAAGTGATGCAAAAGTGCCTGTGTCGAGCCATGCCGTTCCCCGACTTAACATGCCCACTTTCAGCTTTCCTTCTTTGAGGTAGTGTTTGTTCACGTCAGTAATTTCATATTCGCCACGCGCGCTCGGTTTTAAGTTTTTGGCGACTTCCACCACCGAATTATCGTAAAAATACAATCCGGGTACGGCATACGATGATTTTGGTTTGGCAGGTTTTTCCTCAATCGAAATGGCTTTGAAATTATCGTCGAACTCAACAACGCCATACCGCTCGGGGTCGGAAACATGGTAAGCAAAAACCACACCGCCCACAGGATTACTGTTTTCAATCAACAATTCCTGCAATCCTCTTCCATAAAAAATATTGTCGCCCAAAATCAGTGAAACATTGTCGTCGCCAATAAAATTTTCACCAATCACGAAAGCTTGCGCCAAACCATTAGGATCAGGCTGTTCGGCATACTCAATGCGGCATCCAATCTGACTTCCATCGCCCAGCAAGAGTTTAAAGTTTGGCAGATCGTGAGGTGTTGAAATAATGAGAATTTCCTTTATTCCGGCCATCATGAGTATCGACAGCGGATAGTAGATCATGGGTTTGTCGTAAATGGGCATTAGCTGTTTACTTACGGCAATGGTAAGTGGGTGCAAGCGTGTTCCGGCACCGCCGGCAAGAATAATTCCTTTCATGGTTATTGTTTTTTATGGGTGTTTATTTCTTGATCTTCTGGTGGTAACTCTTCTGAAAGCATCTGGTCGAGTTCAGCATCTTCTTCTTCATCGAAGCCTTCCATTACAGGTTCTCTAAATGCTTTGGTAATCAGTTTTTTGTCGAGACTTAACAGGAGCGAAGGCAAAACAAATAAATTGGATAAGAGTGCAATAACCAAAGTGAATGATACCAAATATCCCAAAGCTTCGGTGCCTCCAAACGAGGACAGCGTGAAAATATAAAAACCGAAAAACAACACGATGGCCGAATAAATAATGCTGTATCCGGTTTCTTCGAGTGCGCCAAAAACGGAACTTCTAATGTTCCAGTTGTGTTGTTTGAGCTGCAGCCTATAGCGCGATAAATAGTGTATGGTGTTGTCGACACTTATGCCCAAAGCAATGCTGAAAATAAGAATGGTAGAGGGCTTTATAGAAATGTCAAAATAACCCATCATGCCTGCAGTAAGAATCTGTGGTATTAGGTTGGGAACCAATGATATCATGATCATGCGGAACGACGAAAAAATTAAAGCCATCAGTATGGTAATAATTATGAGTGCCAGCCCAAGGCTCATGAAAAGATTCTTAACCAGGTAGTTCGTTCCTTTAAGAAAGACAACGCTGGTACCTGTGAGGTGCACCTCAAATTTGTCGGGAGGAAAAATCGCGTCCACTTTGGGTTCGAGGTCGGCCAAAATACGCTCAATGTCGTTGGTGCCGATATTGGCCATTTGAGCTGAAATGCGGGTGACTTGCAAGCTGGAGTCGACAAATGCATTCATTACCCCCTTTTTACCTCCTTGTAAATTAGGCACATAACTCAGTATAAAGTTTTTTTCCTGGTTGTTTGGCAGCGAATACATGTCTGGATTTCCTCGATAAAAGGCTTGTTTGGCCGATTTCACCACTTCAACTACCGACAAAGGTTTGGCAAATTCAGGATAGGTTTCGAGCGTGTCTTGAAGTTGGTCTATTTTACTTAGCGTCGAAAGCTTCAACACGCCTTTCGGTTTTTTGGTGTCGATGGTGATTTCGAGCGGCATCACTCCTTTGAAGTTCTTCTCTAGAAAAATCATGTCCTTGTAGAGCTTGTCTTTCGACGAAATATCGTCAACAATATTGCCTGTCGTTTTCAGCTTTGTTATCCCGAAAATAGCCACAGCAAAAAGCACAATCGTGATGGTATAAATAACTTTACGGCGTGTGGTAACCATACGAACCACCATGTCGACAATGCGTTTGATGATTCCCTTTTCGAGGTGTTTCATGTGTTTTTGCCTCGGCACGGGGAAGTAGCTGAATAAAATCGGAAGCAAAAACAACGACAGTAAGTAGGTAACCAAGATGTTGATTGAAGCCACAATGCCAAATTCTACCAAAAGCGCATTGCTGGTAACAATAAAGGCAGCAAACCCGGCGGCCGTGGTGGCGTTTGTAAGTAGATTGGCATTGCCAATGCGAGAAATCATGCGCGAAAGAGCCTTAATCTTGTTTCCGTGCAGGCGGTACTCGTTCAGGTATTTGTTGAGCAGAAAAATGGAGTTCTCTACGCCGATAACAATTAACAACGGAGGTAGGATTCCGGTAAGCATGGTAATTTTGTATCCCAACAGCACGATCGTGCCAAGCACCCAAACCACTGCGATAATCACAACGAGCATGGCAAAAAGCACAGCACGAAATGAGCGGAAAAGAATGAATAACAACACAGAAGTTATCAGCAACGATAGAAATACGAAAAATAAAAGCTCAGTTTCAACTTTTTTTGAGGTGATGGTTCGGATATAAGGCAGCCCTGAGAAATGAACCTCCATTTGATGGTTTTCCCCATACTTTTCAGCGATGTCTTTTATTTGATGCACCAACCCTACACGGGCTTTTGAGTTTAGAATTTCCTTGTCGAGGGTGATCATCATCATCGACACATCTGTTTCCTTATTGAACAGGCGGAAATTGTAGAATGGCAGGTTGTAAACTGTATTTTTTATAGAATCTACAGTGGCTTGGTTTACTGGTCTGGTTGGTACGATGGGCAAAAACTCAAATTTTCGCAGACTGTCGTTGCGAGTAAGGTTAAAAACCCGACCTACCGACAGCACTTCCTGCACGCCTTCAACCTCAAGAATTTTATAGCTGATGTCGTACCATTCATTAAAATGGTCGATGCTGAACAACTCTGGATCCTGTATGGCAACAAAAATTACGCTGCCATCCTGACCAAATTGTGTTTTAAAATCTTCGTATTCTTGGGTTATCGGATCGCTTTCTGGAAGCATGCGCGCCATTTCGTAAGACATCTTAATTTCCGAACCTTTCCACCCCATAAAGACCGTTAATAAACCAATTGTTATTAAAATTGCCAACCGATTTCTTAATATTAGTCTAACTACAAATTGCCACATGCGTATTCTTTTATTTTGATTACTAAATTAGTTTTTAATCGTATCGGCAGCACAAATCTTTTAAATTCATTTGTTTCGGTGTACTTTTGCTAACCATATATATTTCGATACGATTAATCGGCAAATTTAAGTTTTAGTTTACAATGAATAAAGGAAAAGTACTTTTTATAGATACCGCCCATCCTATTTTGACGGATTTATTAATAAAATCGGGGTTTGAGTGCGACTATTTCCGGGATTACACCCGTTCTGATTTTGAAAAAATTATTGGCCACTATCAGGGCGTTATCATCCGCAGCAAAATAAAACTTAATCGCGATTTTTTAAGTTTGGCTACCCAACTTAAATTTATCGGCAGGGTAGGGGCAGGAATGGAAAATATTGACATTAAGGCCGCTGAGGAATTTGGTATAACCTGTTTGAATGCGCCCGAAGGCAACCGTGACGCCGTTGCCGAGCAGGCTGTAGGCATGTTGTTGTCGTTGTTTAACAGAATTCTTATTGCCGATCGTGAGGTTAGAGGTGGTTTGTGGTTGCGCGAACAAAACCGCGGGGTTGAACTCGGCGGAAAAACCATCGGCATCATTGGATTTGGAAATACAGGTGCCGCTTTTGCCCGAAAATTATCAGGTTTTGATGTGGAAATACTGGCTTACGACAAATATAAAACTGGCTTTGGAAATAAGGCTGTGGCGGAAGTTGGATTTGAGGAAATCCTCCAACGTGCCGACATTATTAGCTTTCATGTGCCTCTAACAGAGGAAACTACTTACATGTTTAATGAAAACCTTGTTGAACGGTTTGCCAAGCCTTTTTATCTCATTAACACCTCCCGTGGCAAAGTTGTTCACACCAGCCAGCTCATCGAAGGATTAAAAACAGGAAAAGTACTTGGCGCATGCCTTGATGTGCTCGAATACGAAGGTCTTTCGTTTGAAGCCATTCAAGATTCTCCCGATTTTAACTGGCTTGCACGCCAGAAGAATGTGGTGCTAACCCCCCACATCGCTGGCTGGACACATGAATCGAACGAGAAGATGGCCAGAATTCTTTTTTCTAAAATCGAAGAATTACTGCAATAATTTTTTCTGGCCTGTAACATTTTGGGAAGTCATTGCGTCCTATGCCCAAAACGTTAAAAAAGATTAACATGAAAAAAGCAGTATTATTTTTAGGATTAGTCGTTGTTTCGCTTTTTGCGGCAACGCCAATGCAAGCACAGATTAAAGGCAACGGAAATGTTATAAAACAAGAGCGAACAGTAGAGCCCTTTGTAAATGTAAAGGTCGATGGTGCCAAGGAGGCCGTTTTAATACCTGGCGACAATTTTCACGTAGAAATTGAAACTGACTCAAACATTCAGGATTTTGTTGAGGTTGTGGTACACAACAATACGCTTGAGTTTAAAATAACCAAGCCCATTCGTAACTACACCGCCATGCGCATGATTATAACTTCGCCAACCATTGAGCGCTTGAAAGTTTCGGGTGCTTCCGAGGTAAAATCGCAAGGAAAGCTGAATGGCAGTGAATTACGCTTGCATGTAAGTGGCGCATCTGAGGTGAATCTCGATGTCGATTACGCAGCGGTAACGGCTGAGGTTTCAGGCGCTTCCGAAGTTGTCCTTTCTGGAAAAACAACGGTGTTTACCTGTGTGTGTAGTGGTGCTTCTGAAATTAGAGCAAAAGCCCTTTTGGCCGAAACAAGTGTTGTAAATGCTAGCGGAGCAAGCGATTGTGGGGTTTATGCAAACAAGAGACTAACCTATAATTTGTCGGGAGCTGCCGATATTTCATATACTACCGGCCCGGATGCTGTTGTTGTAAAAAACGGAAAAAACGCTCAGGTAGTTAGCTACAGTAGCGGTCAGAAAATAAGAACAGGCAGGTATTCCGATACCACAAGTATTTCGGTAGGGAATCTGGATTTTGAGGTCGTTGATGGCGATACAACTGTTGTGGCCGTAGGCAGACACCGACTATATGTAGATAGCGATGGCGATGTGCGTTGGGAACGTAACCGCCGTGAAAAATTTAACGGTCATTGGGGTGGGGTTGACATTGGACTGAACGGCTATCTTACTCCCAATTTCGACATGAATTTCAATAAAGCAGATGATTATTTAGACTTGCAAATGGAGAAATCCATTAACCTGAACCTTAATTTATACGAGCAAAACATCCAGCTAAGCCGCAAGCACGACAACTTTGGGCTCATTACCGGGCTGGGACTGAGCTGGAACAAT
>CAYWNI010000119.1:0-6976 GCA_964459525.1 uncultured Lentimicrobiaceae bacterium
TGATGGTGGATTTATTAAAAAAGTACAGTCGATAGAATCAAGCAAGAAGACAAGCGATTTTATCATTATTGTGATTCTTATTCCTGCTCTGCTTGACGAAGTCTTTGAGGATTGTAATTTCAATTTGGATATACCAATTGTTACCAATAAAATTTCGTTTGATGACAAGGTTCTATTTCATCAAAACATAGGAGATGCTGAAGTTGAGTTTAAATTTGGTGAGGCCTACTATGAAACAGGCTTAATGATGAATTTTCAACTAATTCGGGTAAATGGAATTACTCAATTATTTTCATTGACTTCCACAGGCACTGTTGACTCTAAGATTGAAGCGTTCGTTTCTTCTACCGGGAATGCTCATATTACACCGGAAATTGATTTAATTCCATTTCCAGGCCTCAAATACGCATTTACGATTGGTCCTGTTCCTGCTATTTTTACTTTTGGATTAAATGCTGGATGTGATGCGTATTTTGATAATAACATACAATATAATTACGCAAGTTCTGCTTTTGCACAAGTTGAAGTTGGAGCAACATATCAAAATAATAGTTGGGCAGCAGTGTGGGAAAAAAATAGTGAATACTCAAATTCATATGTAGTCTGGGAGAAAGATCAGGAAACAAGTATAGAAGTTTATGTGAGACCTGAAATCAAGTTATTAATCTGTGGTATCGTTGGTCCTGCATTAAACTATGGACCTTTTTTGCATTTAGATACTGATATTGATCAGCCAAACTGGATGTGGGAATTAACTGGAGGGATTTCTGCAAACCTTGCTTTTGAGTTAAATGCCTTTGGGTTTTATGAAATAGCAGAGTATAAGATTCCATTAGCAAAATTGGAAATCCCTATTGCATCGAATGAAGGTGAGTATGAAACTTATGAAACATTTACCGATCCTCGTGATGGTCAAGAATATAATATTGTAACTATTGGAGATCAAACATGGTTTGCAGAAAACCTAAACTATGAAACCACAGACTCTTGGTGGTACGAAAACAGCAGCGCAAATGGTAATATTTACGGTAGGCTTTATACATGGGAGGCGGCTTTAACAGCCTGCCCAAGTGGATGGAGTTTACCAAGCGACGACCAGTGGAAACAAATGGAAATGGCATTAGGCATGAGCCAAAGCGAAGCCGATGACGATGGTTGGCGCGGAACAGATGAGGGCGTCAAAATGAAATCTACCACCGGATGGTACAACAATGGCAACGGCACCAACTCCAGTGGTTTCAACGCCCTCCCGGGGGGCTTCCGCTACAGCAGTGGGTCGTTCAGCGTCCTTGGCATCAACGGCAGCTGGTGGTCATCGAGTGAACACTCAGGTCCGTTCGCGTGGAACCGGGACCTGCACTTCGACATCGACCAAGTGTTCTGGGGCTACAACTTCAAGACGTTCGGCTTTAGCGTCCGTTGCCTCAAGAATTGAGTGTGCACTGAAGATAATGTAGAGTACAAAGGCACAACGTACCAATACAAACTACATTATTTAACTATAAACAAGATGGTGGACTATGATAAACCGACATTATTGCAAAGAAACGAGCCTTGGCCTAACTTATACGGTAACCAAGGATGGACTCACAGAAGAACAAGATGTTATGGATATCGTAGATAAAGACCCACTGACAGGGGCTAATCAGGAGAATCTGTCAAACCACCCTACGGTGCTTTTATCTAAGGATAGAGGTATTGAGCGGATTAGGGAAAAGGGATGATGAAAGAAGCATTTCAGGTGATTATACAAGAGCTGAACGAAAGTGAACTGACCGATGAGGTGCAGAAATTACTGACAATATAATTATTACAAACGAGTTGAAAAAGAAATGTTAATAAAAAAGACATAAACAGTATAAAGTCCCACGCTTCGTAGTCAAGCACATTGCCAAGTCGCTCGAAAAGCCCACCGCCAAAACCAAATCTTGTCAATAAGCTTACCTACCCTGCCGCAAAGACAAGAAAAGCCCAGTTGCTAACAGCAAATCATACGCCATAGCCGAGTTACTTCTTCTTTAGAAAAATTATTGTAAATTTAACGTTCAGGAATACTAAGAAAATTTTGAGTACAAAACGGCTACGGCGCATATTTGCAAACCGTTATCCCTCAAGTCTCCATGCCATCGACGGTTTCAGCTTTCATTATAGATAATGTGTCCACACTACCCCACCTTAAAACTCCTCATCCTAAACACCTTCTTCTTCCTAACCGTCAGCCTGGTCAGTAACACCCCCCTCACCGCATCCAGTATATGATCAAAGAGTTTCACCGGCTCATTCAGAGAAGTCCCGTTCTTATCCATTTTCCACTTATAATGCTTCAATTCTTTGATGGCATTCCTGCTTCTGCTTGTAACCTTAATGTTATACTCCTTCATCTTGTTAATGCCAGCCCTTACACTGTCAGGCCCTTTAATAGCGGGATGAATATTTATCCCCATCTGATATATTTCTTCAATGGATTTAGGTTCTGCACTATCTGCAATTACTGCACTGTTTCCAAGGTTCATTAATTTTATCTCATTGGCTATCTGTATGTTGGTCAATCCTCTGCTGTACAACAGTTCGTCAATAATCAAATCTTTGCCATTTACGTAAACTCCGGCAATCGCCGTTTCATTGTTCGTAAAACCAAAGTCCAGACCGTAAGCAATAAGTTCCGCTTCCTGGGGTACGCTTTCAATGATTTCCCAGTGCTCATAAATCAATCCTTTCAGCACACCTCCCCACAAGCCCAATGAATAAATCCTGTAATAGTTCTCATCTGTTTGTTTAAACGATTCCAGTAACTCAACGCTCTGTTGTGTACAATAGGTGTTGTCCCGGTAGGTGGTGTGTAATATGGTGGTATCATTCCTGATACTCTTCACTTGGTTAAACCTCCCGTCAGGGGTCTCATAACTCTGTTTGGCAGGGAAAAAATAGGAGTTAATCCAATCTGTTTCCATTTCAGGATTAAAGGTGGCAATCTCCTGTATAACTCCTCCCCGGAGTGAAGTAGTTGTTTTCAAAAAATCATTAAACCCAATCTCATTCATTTCTTCATACCAAACGCCTGTTGGGTCTTTAATCGACTTGGTCTTGTGATCCTTATCCAGTCCCCTGGCTAGTATGGCATTCCCGTTTCTCTTAAACACAATCCTGAGCGGATTTTCTGTAAAATGAAAATGCTCCTTCAATCCATAGGCATTCACAATATCCTTGATGGTCTGAAACTGCGAATCCTTAATATCTGCATATACCTTTCGAACCAATATGAACCTTGAATAAGGTTTTCGCATGGTGTCGATAATCACTTTCTGAGCAGCAAAATAACTCTTGGCCGAATCCCGTCCTCCATACATCAGCAAATACCTGTGGGTGTCATCCAACAAAGGCAGATAAACAGGATTATACAGTTCCGGATTCGACAGGTCAATGATCATCTTCTAAATCTATATTTTCGTCCTCCATCGCATGCGCTGTTAAGGGTGGTACATTATTATTGGGCAAAACAATGATTGTTTCATCTCCAACCGTCATACTGTGGTCAGTCCTGTTCAGTTTAGGCATAAAAAAGTCCAGTAATCCCGACATAATCCTAAGCCGTTCTCCTGGTTCCAACTCCATCAAATCAAGCTTCATCTGTGGCAGCGAATACGAATCCACCAGCTGTTGAAACTTCTCCCGTACCTCATTCGATACCCTGTTACCAGTCCCACGCTGCCTTCCCGTCGCCCGCTGACCCGGCAAAAACCTCCCATGCTCATCCCTCTTATTCATTGTTCTTTTATTTTTTACTCTTAACTTTTAACTTTTAACTTTTTCCCTTTCCCCCTTTAACCTTTCCTACCTTTCCTACCTTTCCTACCCTTTCCCCTTTTCACTTTTCACTTTTAACTTTTAACTTTAGGCACTCTTAACTTCCAACTTTAGGCACTTTTACCTTTTACCTTTTACCTTTTACCTTTTCCCTTTCCCATAAACCAACTTCTCAATACTACTCACACTCCACCCATACCGATCACTCAAATAAGCCTTAATATCCTTATACTTTAACCCCTCCATAGCCATACGCTCATAGTCATAGCCTATCAATACCCTTTTCAGCTCTCTTTCGCCTATCAGACCCACTTTCACCGCATCAAGCACATCAACACCAAACCTATCCAGAACATCCCCCACAAGCAGTGTCATAGCGTCATCCAGTATAATAGGTTCATCAACGCTTTTTGATTCCACCGTTACTGAGTCAATGTCTTCATCAGGCAACAACTGCTTCTTGTATCGATACAAATCCCGTTTAATACCCATCAAGCTGGTAATTGGCTTTCCATTTCTGGCAAGCAACGTCACATGCTCACTCAACCGTTCCAAAAACGTCGAAAAAGCCTTTCCAACCCCTTTCTCCGACTGAGCTATTTCATAAAGTTCCATATCTTCTCAATATTAATTTTCATTTTTTCGTTCCATTCAACAATTCCGAAAGCTTTCGGAATCAGCTTTCCATATCAACGCCCATTACCCTCGCGTCAGCCACCTTCCCACCTTTCCCCAGCCAAAAGCGCAGCTTTGGCCAATTCGTGTAAATAAACAATTCGTGTCCCTTTGTGCAATTCGTGGACAAAAAAATCGTGGTTTAAACACGCGTCAGCCACCCTTTCCACCTTTCCACCTTTTACCTTTTACCTTTTACCTTTTACCTTCCCTCCCCCCAAATATACAACAATTATCGTAAACAATGGATATTTTATAACACTTATTTACTATTTGTTACAATATACTATCTATAATCTACTTTAACTTATTATTTTTGTATTTGTAAATCAATAATAAGGTATTATACCTCAATCTCAAAAATCAAAAAACATGGCAAAACAAAAACCTCGTTTCAAAAACAATTCCGGAATCTTCGGCATCCAATCCAACACCCGAATTACTGCAAATACTAAACTGCCCAAGTTTAAAGCTGGTGCTGACCTCACTAAAATTGTAAAGTAATGAACACCTACCTCAACACACCAGCCATCTATGCCCAAAGTTTATCTCGTGTGGACAAAGAGCAAGGTATCATCTTCGATGTAGTGGTTGCTGCATTGGGGGAAGCTAAAGGTCATAATATTCACCTCAACAGTCAGTTCCTCGACGAGGTGGTATCACTCGCATCTAAACATAAAGCAGGCATCAAGGCAAGATTTGGTCACCCCAATATCTGCGCAACCGCTCTGGGAACCTATTTGGGCAGATATAAAAACTATCGCCGTGTGGGTGATCAGGTTCTTGCCGATTTACATTTAGATGATTCCGCAAAAAAGTCTCCCAATGGTAACCTCTATGAGTACGTCCTCGATATGGCTGAGAACAATCCGGACATGTTCGGTGCTTCCATTGCTTTCAAGCAGGGCGAAGCCACCACTTCTTTGTCAGAGGTCGATGGTAAACAGGTAGAAAAGAAATTTGCCACCATCAAAGCCCTCTATGCTACCGATCTGGTCGATTCCCCTGCTGCCACCGATGGATTGTTCGAAGCTTTTCATGAAGATGATTTTGCTTCTCAGGTTACCATCTTTCTCGATGATCATCCCCAAGTATTTCAACTCCTCGATAGCAAGCCTGAAATCATGGATCAGTTTTTAATCAACTATAAACACTTCAAATCTCAACAAAAAATGAGCTTCTCAGACGAAATTACCAAACTCAAAAATTGGATCACCGACAACTTTGCCAAACTCCCCGAAGGACTTTCAGCAGAGCAGCTGGCCGTTTTTGATAGACTGAAATTAAATTTTGAAACCAAAATTAATGCCCTCTCAAATTCTGAATCTATAATTGATGGTTTAAATCAGCAAGTAAATACCTTAACAGAGTCGGGCAAACTCTTGTCAGAGGAAAAAATAGCCCTCGAATTACAAATTGAGACGCTTACCTCTGAGATAAACCAGCTTAAAGCCACCAGCACCGCCATCCCTAGCCCTGCCGACCCTAGCGTTTCTTTGTCAAGGTCAAATCAACCAACAAAAAACGACCTACTCAATCACATGCCCCCTCAACTTCGTAAACAAATCAAAACCAAACCCTAGAGAACCCCAACTTTTAACTTTTAACTTTTAACTTTTAACTTTTAACTTTCAACCTCCCAATGAGCAACATATTCACAACCTCCGTATCACCCGATTTCGTTAAACAGTCAGTATCTGAATTTTTCGTCGATCCAATGTTCATGGGTGAGGACATTCGCGGTGCTATCACCGTCCGTACAGACATTAAAGGAACAGAGAAGCTTAACAAGATCTCTCGCCCTTCCATGATTACCAAACCCAAAACCGGTCCCGGTTTTACTCCTTCAGGTGGCTTTGTCTTGTCTACCAAAGACATCACCGTCAAGCCCATGGCCATCGAGTTCGAACAAAATGCCCGTGAGTTTTGGGGTTCTGTCTTGCAAGAGGTACTGGCACAAGGCTATAAGGAAGATGATGTAGAGCAAATGAAAACGCCCGACATCTGGAACAAAATCATCCTCCCTGTCATCGCACAAGCAGGCCAAAAAGACCTCATCCGTCAAATGTGGTTCTCCGATCCTAACCAGCAGGTACTGAATGCTTCTTACGTTCCCACTGGGGTTACCGACGACAACTACTCTGGCTACACAGGGTTCTTCTCTAACTTCATCGAAGCTTTGCGTTTAGGTAACATCCCTACCGCTCAAAATGTTGCTGTTTCTGTGGCAAGTGCAGGTACTAAAATGAAAATTGTGCATACCCTTACGGTAACAGATACCCCAACTTCTGTTGAGGTGTCCGTCAATGGTACTCAATATTCGCAGGCTTTCGATACCGATGCTTCAACTACTGTTACTGCATGGATAGCAACCCACAAAGCCACTATTGAGGCACTTAATGGTACGCATGCTGTGGTAGTCACCAACTCAGGCGCAGCCCTGACCATCGAAGGTAAATTTGCCGGCTCCAAATTTTTGTCCTCTACAGGAATAACA
>CAYWNI010000119.1:6986-8806 GCA_964459525.1 uncultured Lentimicrobiaceae bacterium
GCATCATGGGCTGACTCAGGTGCAGTGGCCGCAGTAACTCCCGGTGCTTTAAGTACCGATGCTGCCGACACCTCCTTAGGCAATATGGTGGATGCCATGCCCCCTGAAATGCTTGAACTCGATCCTGTATTCATGATGACCCGCAGCATGTACCGCAACCTGTTCAACACATGGAAATCCTTGGGTACTGAAATGGGTAACATGATCAGATTCAAAGGCATTGATACGCCCAGCTACGAAGGCATACCCATCATTATCCGCCCCGACTGGGACATCTGGATTAAAGCACTGGGTGGCGTATTTCCCCACAGGGCAATACTCACTCCCCAACAGAACCTCTTCTTCGGCACCGATGGCACCTCCGATAGCGAGATGATCGAATCATGGTACAACCAAGATGCCCAAATGCGACGCTACCGGGTGCAATACAAAGCCCAAACAGCATACCTCCACAACGAACTCATTGTCCTCGGAGGCATGCCTTCTTACTCGTAAAGCCACCCTGGCGCAAGTCTCTGCCTTGTGCCTCGTGCCTTGTGCCCCAATCATATTTAATCATGAATATCAACGTCATCAGCGTCCCATTACTCACGCGTCAGCCAACTTAAGGCACTTTCAACTTTCAACTTTCAACTTTCAACTTTTAACTTTTAACTTTCATTTTTAACTTTTAACTTTTCACTTCCCATGAACTCCGTTCCAAACAAAATCCTCCCCATCGCTAACCGGTTCACCAACAAAGCCACCCACTTTGCCATGAACTACCAGCCTACGTTGGATTTATTTGCTTCTGATTTCATCGACCGAAAAATCAAAAAGGACTACATCCCTTTTGGCGAAGACAACCTCTTACCCCAACAAATGGTTCAGCTCTCCAGGTCTGTTACCATCCACAGAGCCATCATCAACAGCAAAACCGACTACATCTCTGGGGTTTCTCTAAGCACCCTCAATAAACGACTACAGTCTTTAATAACGGCTGTTAACAACAACAGCGAATCCTTCCATGCCGTCCTCACCAAACTCATGTTCGACGACATCAACTTTGGCAATGCCTATTTTGAACTAATTACCGATGCCAAAAAATCCTACTTGCAATTCTATCATATCGATAGCGCATCCTGCCGATTGGGAGTGGAAAACACAACTGTCATCATTCACCCCATCTGGACCGACTACAAAGGTGTCAACGATCCGCTTCGTCGTACTTTGCCACTTTATCCACAGTTCGAGAAAAAAGAAGATGGCCAATACCATTCCATTTACCACATCAAACAATACGAACCTGAATTTTACAACTACGGCCTTCCAACATGGTATGCAGGCTTAAACTCATTAATTATAGCAGGATTAACCGACCGGTGGAACCAATCGCGACTCGAAAACCAATTTAACTCTCCGGGTATGCTATTCGTCCCCGGCGTTAATTCTGACTCAGAAGAAAAAGCCATGGATGCCATGTTTGATGCCTATACCGGTATCGACAACGAGAAATCCCATACCATGCTTGTCCAATACCTGGCCGACCTTGCTCCGGGTCAAACCCGTGAAAAAGCCCAGTACGTCGAATTTAAAAAAAATGACGAAGGCAACTGGCTCGATCTTCATATCCAGTCCTACAACAACATGCTGTCCATTCACAACTGGTACAAAACCCTCTGTAGCTTTTTTGGAGAAAAAACAGGCTTCGATACCGCTCGCATCATCAACGAGTACGAAATTGCCCTTAACACGGTCATCACATCTTTTCAGCGCAGGTATCTTGCTTTTTTTCAAGGCATACTGGCTGCTTTCAACTACGATGCCTCCGACCTGTCCTT
>CAYWNI010000120.1:0-8798 GCA_964459525.1 uncultured Lentimicrobiaceae bacterium
CAATCATGTTTATATTAATTTGTTCATTGACCTATACAATATTTGAGCAGATTTTTGAATTTAAGAATGAGTATATCGATTTCCACGTTGAGTTTAATGATTCAGATTCAGTAATGAGTCTTATATTTCAATGGATAACTCAAAATTATGGCTATTCAAATATTTTAATGTCAGTTTTTGTAGCTGCTTGGATTAAAATATTCTACCGAAAATATGACTATAACTTTTATGAAATTCTTATTTTGTTGCTTTTCGTAAGCGGAATGCAGATGCTAATAGCCACATTATTAGGCGTACTGGAGAGTTTAATAAAAATACCAATTTTAAGTTTTGGAACTTACATTGTTTTAATTTATGCTTTCTGGGCAACCGCTCAATTTTTTGACAAAAGAAAAATGCTGAATTATCTTAAAGCTCCTATTTCCTATTTTTTAGGGTTTATTACTTTTATTCTCGTGGCTTTAGGGATTGGTCTTTTAATAGATTTGATAAAATAAAAAACTACCGCTAATAAATAGGACTATGAGCGGCGCACATGCCGATAGCTATCGGTACAGCGATGTCCCGATGGCCATCGAGATTAATGAACTACATCCGCCGTCTCAGGATTATGTACTTAACGAAGCTTTTGGTTGTTTTTTGCTTGTGCCTTGCTGCAAAAGGCTGTTTGTTTTATTGATTTTCCGAGGTCTGGCCTAAGCCTCCTGACGACTCACCCCCTTATTTTTAGGCTTTTTTTGCTGTTATTGCTGGCTGTTGGGCATACCTCGCCCATGCTCCCGGTTGGGGGCTTATGAGGATCAGGATAATTGTACAGCAGCAGTCGGGGTTAACCACCCTGCCTGCCGGTTTACCTGCCGGAGGCATGGCAGGCAGGAATCGGTGTTCGATATTCATTTAAATTTCCTTTTTAAACCGTAAAAAAACTTTTTAAACACGTGATCCCCAAAAATAAAAATGAGTATATTTGACAACTGCTAATTACCACAACATGAATAAAACCATGAGCCCTCAACTTTTAAATTATCTGAATTGCAATTCCTTGCGCAATATGCAATTGTTGCCAAACCGGAAATGAACGGTGTAGGGTTATAGTTAGCAATGAGTTGGTATGCAGTTTAAAAAAATCAATGACAGAGAACTTAAACAATATAGAAATAAGGAAATCTTTTCAAGAGCTTCCAATTTGGACTGGAGTAGAAATTGAGGACACTTATGGAAACAAACCTGTTCTTGATTATAAAGGAACTCCACTTTTCGCTGAATTATTTGCTTTGAAGATGTTTAAGGAGAAAGGGTTTAATGGAGTTTGGGCAGACACTTACAGACAAACTTTTAGAACTGAATTACCAGAAAAGAAAGAACCGAAAATAACTCTTCCTGATTTTGTAAAAAATCAACTCGACCAAATTAATCCTGACAATACATTAAGTGGGACTTGGGACTTAATATTATGGAAAGACAATGAAATAAAATTCGTTGAACTAAAACGAAAAGGCAAAGACAAAATAAGACAGACTCAAATTGATTTTTTGGATAGAGCAACAAAATATGGAATTCCTATTGAGAACTTTGAAATCTTTGAATGGACAGAGAAGGAAGAATAATAAAATAACTCCTCCCTAAGCGTAGTTTCATGCCTTAGGCAGACAAGTGCAACTATGCATTCCTATCATTCAGTTTTCATCGTTGTTTCATTTCAGTAAGCTACCAAATAAGAGATCAAAATGCGGTTTGTTTTTTAACCATTCAGGCAGTTGAGTTGAGCATACATGGTTTTGGTTATTGAAATAATGGCAGGTTTTTAGGCGGACTGTCGTTTCCGTTATTGATAAAAAAAGTCGCGCATCAATAAAATGTGTACTTATTTTTGTATTTTTGGTACAAATTAAAAGAATATGGGACAAGATGCACCATATCGTATTTTAGATAAACTTCCACCTCAAAGGGAGAAAGTTGAAACGCTTGAAATTTTACGAGAAACCAATAAAGCAACTGCTGCTTTAGCTGAATTGAAAGGAATCGCGAATACAATTCCAAACCAGTCAATGTTAGTAAATGCAATTGTGTTGCAAGAGGCAAAAGGAAGTTCTGAAATTGAAAACATCATTACAACTCAGGACGAACTTTACAAAGCAATTACAATTAATAAATCAAATATTTCACCTGAAACAAAAGAAGTTGTAAATTATCGAAAAGCAATTTTTCGTGGATTTGACTTAATTAAGAAACAAGGGTTTTTACGGGTAAATGACATCATAGAAATTCAATATGAGTTAATTGGCAACACTGCAGGAATAAGAAGTATGCGAGGCACTGTTTTGAAAAATGATAGAACAGGAGAAGTCGTCTACACTCCGCCTCAAGACAAAAAAGAAATATTGGATTTGTTGTCAAATTTTATCGAATATTTTAATCAAGACAAAAATGAAATTTCGCCATTAATTAATCTTGCAGTGCTTCATCATCAATTTGAAAGCATCCACCCGTTTTATGATGGAAATGGTAGAACCGGAAGAATATTAAATATTTTGTATCTGATTTTAAATGACTTGATTGATATTCCAATTTTATATCTGAGTTCATATATCATTGAGAATAAACCTGATTATTATCGATTGCTAAATCAAACGAACAGACTTGGAGAATGGGAGGAATGGGTTATATTTATGTTAAAAGCTGTTGAAACTACTTCTATTCAGACGATTGAAAAAATTAATGCGATCAGAATCTTACTTGATAAAACAATCAAAAAAGTACAGATTGAAGCGCCGAAAATTTATAAAAAAGAATTGGTGGAATTGCTATTTGAACAACCTTATTCAAAAATAGAATTTGTTGTTAATCAACTAAAGGTTGAGAGGAAAGCGGCTTCTCGATATTTAAAGGAATTGGAAAATATCGGAGTGTTAGAATCTCAAAAAGTGGGCAGAGAAACGCTGTATATCAATAAAAAACTGATTGAAGTATTGAAAGAGTAAAGTCAGTGGTTGTAAAAAATAGAACTCTGAGCAAACCGCCCCCTTCGCCTTTTTTTGCTAAATCTATTAACCTCTCCTCACTCAACAGTTAACAACCGTTTGTTAGTTCTTCCTGTTTATTGCATCAAGATTAGCCCGTAAATTAATCTAATTTTGTTGGTGGTTCTTCAAATGCCCCGTTATGACTAAGAAAAACATTGTCCTGCTTTTTGTTGTGTTTATCCCTGCCGCCTTGCTGTTATACTTCTTTTTTGGCGATACAATGAAGTCGGTAAACGGTGACCCTTGGCGACTTGTCCCTGATGATGCAGCACTGGTAATTGAGTTAGATCGGCCTATCGAATCTTTTGCCAAGTGGCAAAACGAAAACGCCATGGGCGAATCGTTTAAAAGCCTGCATGAAGCTGTGCAATTAGTTGATGCTCAGGTTCAGTTAGATAGCTTGCTTGTAGGAAACCTTTCTTTTTTACAAAAGATAAAGAAGTCGCGCCTTCTGGTTGCTGTTGCTTATGATACAGCCGAGCAGAAGCCGCAAATTGTGCTGATTAGCCACATACAGCAATATGTCAATCTCAACGATTTTAAACACTACATTTCTAAAGAGTTGGGCAGTAGTTATGCGGTTATCGACACCGAAATCGCCGGAGTTTCTGTGTTAAAAATACTCAATGGCGTGAGCAATAAAATGACCTGTCTGGCTTATGCTGAGGGCAATCTGGTTTTGTCGTTTGGCATTGAAGGCATCACAAATGCGTTGATGGGCGCCGAAAAAGGGAAAAAGCATTTTTCGGAAAGCGGCGACTGGAAATCGCTTAAGGCTACAACTGGCCTGCATGTGGATGCGCGACTTTATATACAATACAGCAATTTTTCGCAATGGCTAACTTCGGTTGGCGCTGCTGGCGGAGCTGATGGAATTAACTGGTTAGGTAATTTCGCCGGGTGGACCGAAACGGATGTCATGGTTAAGAAAGACCAGCTACTGATGGCAGGTTTTACCCTTGCCGATTCAGGTTCGTTTTTGTCGGGATTTAGGCATCAGCAACCTGCAACTAGCAAGTGCTTTAACCTTTCGCCATTCAACACCAACCTGATGGTTTCGTTGGGGTTTTCTGATTTTTTATCGTGGTACACAAACCATAACTTGGCTCAACATGGTGAGCAAAAAACTGATTTTTCCAGCTCTGATCTTGAAAAAATCGCGGGTGAGGTTGGTGTCGAAGTTGCTTTGGTGTCGAATGCCGAACAATCTTCGGGCTACATGGGAAGTACTTGGGTGCTGGTTCAGTCGAAAGACAAAGCAAGAATGGCGGCCTATTTGCGGCGACTGGCAGATAACCGGGGGAAATCGCCAGCAGGAAAGTATAACGGCTATGTGATCAGCTACATTTCTGGGAAAAGCTTTTTGCCGCAATTGTTTGGACAGGTTTTTCCTGCTTTCGACAGAAACTATTATGCTTTTATTGATGATTATGCCGTGTTCGCCGACAGCGAAACCAGCCTGACAAACCTGCTGAGGTATTACGAAACAGGCAAGACACTCGATTTGAACGACAATTTTAAAACGTTTGCCAACAACCTTTCATCGCAATCAAATATCCTGGTTTATTTTAAACCCGGAAGCCTGATGGGTCGGGTGACGGATTTTGTAAATCAGTTTACCTCAAGGAAGTTGAAGATAAATGAACAGTTGGTCGACAGATTTCAGGGTGTGGCTTGGCAGTTTTCGGGCGGTAGCGAGCTTTTCTATACCAACTTTTATGTAAAACATGCCACCGAAGTACGTGAGGAAAACCTGGCTGTTTGGAAGGCAACGCTCGACAACGAAATTGTACACAAGCCCATTTTGGTTAGCAACCATAGGGATGATAATCAGAACGTTGTTGTTTTTGACGCCACGCCGGCGGTTTACCTTATCGATTCTGATGGCGATATCCTGTGGAAGCACCGCATCGAAGGAACTCCTTTTGGAGAGATTTATGAGGTTGATTATTTTAAAAATGGCAAAGTGCAGTATCTTTTTAATACCAACAGCCATATTTACCTGATGGATGTTACCGGCAAACAAGTGGCCTCTTATCCAAAGAAATTGCATTTGTTTGCTACCAACCCCATGAGTGTTTTCGATTATTCGGGGCGTAAAGATTACCGCCTGCTGGTGGCGCAGTCTGATAAAAAAGTCAATAATTTTTCTATCGATGGGCGTGAAATTTCTGGGTGGAATAAACCGCACATGCAGGATCTGGTTAGCGAGCCTGTTACACGTTTGGTTATAAATGGAAAAGATTACATCATCGTTACCGACATTGAAGGAAAGGTGAAAATAGTTGACCGTCAGGGGAATGAACGGATTTCTGTGGCTGGGAAACTTACCAAAGCCCGGAATTCGCATTATCATATAAACAAAACCAACAGCAAGGGCATTATTTTAACCACAAATACCGAGGGCAAGCTCGTTTATATTTCGGCCACTGGAAACATAAAATTTACTGATTTTGGGACATTTAGCCCAGATCACTTTTTCCTTTACGACGACTTTAATGGCGATGGGGTTTTTGATTTTATTTTTGTAGACGGAAGAGAGTTAAAGGTATTCGATCGGTTTAAAAAACTTTTGTTTAGCTACTCTTTTAACTCTGAAATAACCATCAGGCCTGAGTTTTTTAATCTTGGAAAACGCGAAAAGGTACTGGGGGTTGTTGCCAATAATGAGAAAACAATCTACCTTTTCGATAGCAAAGGCAACACGATTATTAGCTCCGGTTTGGTTGGCGAAACCCCATTTACCGTGGGTAGCATGGGCAACGACCGGAAAATAAACCTTATTTCAGCTGCCGATGCCACACTTTACAATTACCGTTTAAAGTAATTTGATCGAAAATTGCAATAAAAAATGCGTTTCCGGTAATTAATAACCGATCTAAATTACTACTTTTGCCTCTCATTTAAAATAAGATGCAATGATTATTGGAATAATCAAAGAACCCGATTTTGAAAACCGTGTTAGTTTATTGCCCGAAGGCGTTAGGGATTTAAAGAAACTAAAAGTCGAAGTTGTTGTTGAGAAAGATGCCGGAATTAGGGCTTTTGCTGCCGATGCGCTTTACGAGAAAGAAGGTGCCAAAATTCTGGCAAGGGACAAAGTGCTTGCCGATGCTGATGTGCTCCTCATGATCAACACGCCGGTTAAAGATGTGGTAGCATCCAAAAAGGCTGGCCAGGTTATTTTGAGTGTGGTCAATCCCTTTTTCAACAAGGATGTAGTTTCTGAGTTGCAAAAAAACGGACAAACCGTTTTTAGTCTTGATTTAGTCCCCCGAACTACCCGTGCTCAGTCGATGGATATTCTCTCGTCGATGGCTACCATAGCGGGTTACAAAGCTGTGTTGGAGTCGGCTACCTTGCTTCCCCACTTCTTTCCTATGTTCATGACTGCTGCCGGAACAATTCGTCCGGCAAAAATGCTTATTTTGGGTGCTGGCGTTGCCGGATTGCAGGCCATTGCCACTTCGCGTAAGCTTGGGGCTGTGGTTGAGGTATTCGATGTGCGTTCGGCTGTTAAAGAAGAGGTTGCCAGTTTGGGTGGGAAATTCATCGAGGTAGAAGGTGCCCGTGAAGAAAAATCAGCTGGTGGTTATGCTGTAGAGCAGTCGGAGGATTTTAAAAACAAACAAAAACAACTTATCCACGATCATGCCGTAAAATCGAGCGTGGTAATCTGCACAGCTCAAATACCCGGACGTAAAGCTCCATTGTTGGTTGAAAAAGCAACCGTAGAAGCCATGAAGCCTGGTTCTGTGATTATCGACCTTGCCGCTTCTACGGGTGGAAACTGTGCCGTAACTGAAAATGGTAAAACGGTTGTGCACAAAGGAGTTACCGTGGTAGGTAAATCTGATTATCCTTCTGAAATGCCGTCCGACTCCAGCAAAATGTTTGGCACCAACCTGTTGAACTTCTTAAAGCTTATCATTGATGGAGAAGGGAATTTAAACCTGAACTTCGAGGATGATATTGTGAAAAACACCTGCATGACGCACGACAAGCAGTTGTTTAACGAACGCGTAAAAATTTTTATGAATGAATAAATTATAAAATCATGCAAGATATATTAACATTCTTTTTTGAATACCGCCAAGCCATATTTATCGTGGTATTGTCAATTTTTCTAGGAATTGAGGTCATAAGCAATGTGCCCGCCATATTGCACACACCACTGATGTCGGGAGCAAACGCCATTCACGGCGTAGTTATAATCGGCGCTATTATCGTAATGGGTCATGCCCACACAACACTGGCCATGGTGCTCGGTTTTTTAGCCGTAATCCTTGGAACTCTAAACGTGGTTGGTGGGTTTGTGGTTACCGACCGAATGCTCGACATGTTTAAAAAGAAACCAAAAAAGGAAACTAAAAGCTAAGGAACGATGAATAAAATTATTACAATATCAGACACCATTTCCTTTACGCTCACCGACTCCTTGCTTGAGCTTTCGTACCTCATTGCCTCGGTGTTGTTTATCGTGGGCTTGAAAATGTTGAGCAACCCACAGGCTGCACGCCGTGGAAATATATATGCTGCAGTGGGCATGGTTTTGGCCATTATCACGACTATTCTTTTTCATAAACAGGATGGTCAACCCATTGGGAATATAGCTTATATCCTTGTTGCCATTGCCATAGGAACGGTTATTGGCTGGGCTATAGCCGTTAAGGTAAAAATGACTGCCATGCCGCAGTTGGTTTCGTTGTTCAACGGAATGGGTGGGGCAAGTGCAGCTTTAATTTCACTTATGGAGTTTCCGCACATCAGCGCAGAGCTTGTTGCAACACATGGCATGATGAATGGCCACGTGCTCGCTATCTTGCTGGGTCTGGTTATCGGAAGTGTTTCGTTTGCAGGTTCTATGATTGCCTTTGGAAAACTCGACGGGCGCATTGGAGACATCAGAAGCCCCATTATGCGGTATATAAACATAGCGTTGATGTTATTTGTATTGGCATTTATTGTTTACATCATGACGCTTGAAAACGTTGCTCCTACTGAGGTTACTTATTTGATTTATGTGCTGTTGGCCGTTTCGTTGGTTTACGGAATTGCTTTTGTAATGCCCATTGGTGGTGCCGATATGCCGGTAGTTATTTCGCTACTTAACTCATTTACAGGAGTTGCGGCGGCCATGGGCGGATTTTTATACGACAACCAAGCCATGCTTACCGGTGGAATTTTGGTGGGCTCAGCCGGAACTATCCTTACCGTGTTAATGTGTAACGCCATGAACAGGTCGCTGCTGAATGTAATCATCGGTGCTTTTGGTGGTGGCGGTGCTTCCATGGAACACGAAGAGGGTTCTGTAAATGAAATTTCGTTGACTGATGCCGCTGTCTTGTTAAATTATTCGCAAAAAGTGGTTATTGTTCCAGGTTATGGGTTGGCTGTTGCTCAGGCGCAGCACATTTGTCACGACTTAGATAAAATGCTCGAAAGCAAAGGTGTAGAAGTAAAATATGCCATACATCCGGTTGCGGGCCGTATGCCGGGACACATGAACGTGCTGCTTGCAGAAGCTGATGTTCCATACGACAAGCTTATCGAAAGTGATGACATTAATCCGGAATTGCCAAACACCGATGTAGTGGTGGTAATTGGGGCCAACGATGTTGTAAACCCTGCCGCTCTTGACGATCCTGGTAGTCCGATTTATGGTATGCCGATCATTAAAGCACGCGATGCCAAAAACATTATTGTAATGAAACGTGGTATGGGAAAAGGTTACGCTGCCATTGAAAACTATTTGTTTTTCGACAAAAAAACACG
>CAYWNI010000121.1:0-8748 GCA_964459525.1 uncultured Lentimicrobiaceae bacterium
TGTTTTAATTTAGTGTTATTTGATACCTCAAAGGTAAAAAAAACTACAATCCTTCAATATCTTGTGGTAAATTACTTTTGGCTGGCAGCCATTTTTCGTATTTACCATATACCAGGTACATGAGTGCGCTGGGTATTTGGGTGCTATACCAAGCCTGGTCTTTATAATCGAGGCGGCGCTCGCTGCTTTTGTCGAGTTCGTAGCTACCATCTTCGGTTTTTTTTAAGGGGCTCATATACATGGAGCTTATCAACTCTTCGCACTCGCTTTGGCACAATCGTATTACCGGCACTCGCTTTTCGCGTTCGGCCATCAGGCGGCTAAATAGTAGGTAATGCTGCCAGTGGTAAATTGTTTTTTGGTCTTGGCTCATCAGGTGAACCGTCCAGCCCAGCGCTTCGAGTTCGGCCTTTAGTATGGTGGCATCGGTATTGCCTTTTCGGTTTTTGGCGTATGCCTGTTTGCGCTGGTTGCCGGCACGGTCGTAATGTAAATATATGGTTTTGCGGTGGTGGTGCTCAAAAAAGGTGTTTATTTTTTGAGCCATTTCAAAATGCTCTTCGGGCGTAATGGTGTAAATGTTTTTAAACACGCGTAGGGTAGTAGTGCCCTGTTCGGTGCGTTCCTGAGCAAAAACGGCACTCATAAAGTTGCCCGGATCTAAACCCATAAACAAAGGCAGGTTGGTATTGCAGTATTTAAGGTCGCGGCTGCTTTTTTTATACGTGCCTTCGCCATCGTATAGGTCGATATGGTTGTAGGCATAACTATCTTCAAAAATATGCTTTTTGTCGAACTGGGCAAAAAACAGGTTTTTAACCTTGGTAGGACGTATGCCCAAAATGCTCAATTTAAACTTATCGAAATTGCCCCGTGAGCCTTGGTACTGGTTTTTCATGTAATCGAGCCCCAGAATAACCAAGTTACTAAAGCTGGTGCCTTTCATGTAATAGGTAGTTCCTTTGCGCTTATCGTTAATGCTGGGCTGCCATCGGGCGGCAAACGCGAGGGCTTTTTTAATGTCCTGATCGTAATGTAAAACCTTGTTTATTTGGTTGGTTTGTGTGGCAATATCGCGTTTTTTCTGGTTTATTTCCATTTCGGCAAGTTTGGTGCTTACGCGAAAAGCCACATAGCGTATTTCTTCAACCAGTTGTTTATCCATGTTTTGCTCCCAATTTAGCCACCAATCATGATCGTTTTCAAAGTTTGGCGTACTGGAGAATCCGGTAACACCGCCAAAATAAGGCGAATTACCAAATATTTGTCTATCGCCACGTTGGGCAGGCATCAGGCGTTCGGTGTAGTTGGTTTCGGAAATACGAACCAACTCATCCACAAACGAATGGGCAAAATTGCGGCCAATACCCGAAGTATTGGCACGGTCGATACCCACAAATTGCACTACTGTTCCCCAGGGGAAAGAGATGGTTTTTTTCCAGTCGGTGGTTTCGGTATAAGGCCGCTTAAACCACTTGGGCGGCTCTTTGCCATACTCGAACTGTTTGCCACGAATGTAGTGCTTGTTTAGGTAGGTAAGGATAGCCGGAACGATGGTATCGATAACAAAGGCATACGACGGACCCGCCAGCGAAAGCGTAGCGCGGGGCATGGAGTAACTCACGCGCACCAAGCGAGGGGCCATAATTTCGGTACTTTTACCCGAACCGCGCCCCAGCTCACCAATTAGGTTTTGCGGATCGACCAACAGGGCGTTGGTTTGCGCTATGGTGTTGTATTTTTGCACAAAGGCATCGAGAATGGTATCAGAGGTCTTCATAGTCAATATCTTCAATTCCGAGGGCTTGGCTGGCATCGTCAAGGGCGCGTTGCTTATCGCGGTCGTCAACCGGCAAATCGTTAATAAACTTTTCGGTATCAGTCCACAACTTGCGTAAATTAAACTCTTCGGCAAATCCCAGGCGTTTAGCATCCACATTGGGGCTAATAAGTTGGGTAACGGGTTTAAAATCGTCGGGGTTTATGGAGTTGTTGGAAGCATCTAATCTATATTGCCTTGCTTTTTCAAGGCATCTACGTGATTCGGTTATATTTTTTTCCTCCTCAGCCTTAACAGCCAAATCTTCCATTCTGTCTGCAAAATAATTATTCCAAGCTTCATGCTTTACAGTACTATTTAAGTGAAAATAATTAATCGAATCATATAATCTTTTTCGAGCAGTATTATGAGCCATTTCAGGAAAGGACAATTGTAAATGCTTTGCAGCTTTTGAAATATTGCCAAATCCTTCAATATTTAGTATTTCAGCAGCCCGATCGAGTTCCAAAATATATTTTTGTGTTTGTACAGAAATAGCCTTACTCATTTTAGTTTTACGAAACTCCTTCAAAACTTCAATTGAAATTTTATCTACCTCTAATAAGCTCATCGTTTATTTTTTATAAATCATCAGTTAAATAAAATATTACCATAATCATATATTACTGTTTTGCAATAGTAAGATGTTGGATAATGATTCTAAAAGACAGATATTGTTATTTTAAATATATCTAATTGTCTTATTTTCCGTTTATTGACTTTTTTCTTTCCTTTTCATGCTCAAATGTTGCAAGCTGTTCGCCGATACGCTGAGTAGGCCATATGGGTTGAAATGTAATGAAATCGACATAAATATGAGAAAGCCAGTATTTTACGCCATTTTGTCAGGAACTTAATAAGCGGGCCATAATTTTTTTCTTTTCCTCGAATTTAATTATGTGCGCCTCCCAGGCGTTACGCTCTTCGATGTCTTTATACTTTCTGTTTTTAAGCTGCGATTTATAGCGCGTTATATTTTTGTCAGCATTAATAAGCTCCTTGCTGAAGCGTGCAGGATCAGCCCGGCGAAGCCTATCCAGATCATCCTCCTGTTTTCGTGCTACAGTAAGCGGATGCACATACAGGAACGAGCCGGCCCCATTATAGGCGGCCAGCTCGTTAAAGGCTAATATATTGCGCTCATCATCAAATATAAGCGCCTCAATGTTGTTTAGGGTAGGTTGCTTGTCGATTACGGCATTAACGGCCTGCATACGTTCGTAGGCATACACACGATCGTTATACAGGGCCATACACAGTTGCACATCAGCATCAGCCGTATTTTCCCACTTAATGTTAGGGTATTCTAATCGCGGTCCGCTTTTTTTTTAACCGCTATAGGCGCCTTCTTAGCCCTCGATTTGCGCGGCTTTACTGGCTTAGCGGCCTGTGGTTTGGCTGGCTCAGTAGTGGACGGTGGTGGGGTTGGCTTGGAAGGGGCTGGCATATTGCGGCCTTTAAGGATGGGATCAGCGCCCACAGCGTCGAGTATTTCGATTAACATACGCTCGTCCAATTGTTTTTTGTTAAACGCCTGGGCGTTGGATAAGCTGGAGATAATGGGCGAATCGGGAAAGATTTTTTTAAATGTAGCAAAATCAGCATCGAAATGAGCTAATGAAGCGTTTGCCGTTACAAAGTTGTTTTTTTCGGGAAAATCCATGGCCATGGTTATTTTAATGATTTGTAATAAATGAATTGCAAAATTGTATTACAAACGCAAAAAAACAAAAGACATTAAAAAAAGCCCCGCCGTAAAGAGGGGCTTTCACAATTAACCTAACTAATTCAAATGAAACGAGTGCTATATGCGTGATCCGGCTATTTCAACAAACTTATACGAAGCAGCATCATCTTTAAATATTTTAAAGCTAATGGCATTGTTTGTTCCGGCTGACCATGTTTCGCCATCTACTAATAAGAAATCAGTAGCGGCTACAGTAATTTCGGTCGGATAAGTTGGCGTAGTAATACAGCCTAACAAGGTTACAATACGACCAACATCGGCATCGGTAACCGCAGTAAACGAAGTTAAACTAACCACAGCCGCGCTACCATCGGTAAGTTGGTAGGTTTCGGAAGTTGAAAGTGCAATTGTAGTGGCATCAGCAGCAACCACACTGGCAGCAGCTACAGGCGTATTGCCCTCATACTTGCTATACAAAATACCTGTTTCGTTTTTAAACGTGATGGTATAACCAGTAAAATCCTTGGTACTACCACCCTCAAAACTCACTAATTTAAGCGGTTTACACGGATTGCCACCTAGCCATTTGTCGCCGGTAGCACATTTTTCCCAAACCACATAAAAAGCTTCACCAATTCCATTTTCGAGTAGTTTAATAATGCTATCGGGCATACCGCCAACCACAAACGTAATTTCGTTGGTAATGGTGCTGGCATTGTCGCCTTCGGCTCCGGTTGATTTGGCTTCGGGGCTATCAATTATCGATTTTATATAATGCCAATACTCTCCAGCTTTTAGTGGTATATTTCCAATTTCTATGCCTACTCTGGAAGGAAATGTGGCAGATTCGTTAACCTGATCCTCACTCAGAATAAACAATTTATCTTTAATGGCTTTACCAGTGCGCTGCGAATTAGGAACGCGGTCGATACTACCAACGGCACCCATAACAGTTGCAGTGGTAACACCCGAAGCGGCTGTAGTTTGCCAATTGTCGAAAGATAAACTTCCTTCGGCATACAATCCAGAGCCTACGGTAAGCATAAATACGAGCATAATGGATGCCAGCCCCATCAGCATTCGGTTAGTGCGCTTGGCGTACTTTTTTTCGGCCCAGGCACTTCTTTTATTTTCAATTCTATTTTTCACGGTATTTTTTAATTTAAGGGTTGATTTTGTTTTAATGAAAGCCCGACCGAAGCCGGGCTATAACTTAACAAATGGTTTATTGCTAAGAAGTAATAATGTTGGTTACTTCTACAAACTTGCTGATGGTACTGTTATAGTACACTTCGAGGTAATTGCCAACGGCGGTAGGAATCCAAGCGGCTGAAAGCTCGCTAAACTTACCCGATTTGGCAATGGTAGTGGCGTTGGTAGTTCCGCCACAAGTAATGCGATACAGCACACCTTCTTCGGCATTGGTAATATCGGTAATGGCGGTGGTGTTGTCGTTGGCGATGGTTTTAAACTTGGTGTTTACACTTCCATCGGCGGTGGTAGCATCGGCAACCAAGGCAGTAGTAGGATCGTTAACAAAAATAAATTGATTTTTGCGGTTGTCGGCTTGCAGTAACGACAGGCTGGTAAATTTCTTTCCAGTCATGTAAGCGCCTACGCCCTCTTTCCACCAACTGGCTACGATAAGGCTTTCGAGGTCGCGTTGGAAATACATTTTTTCCATTTCGCCTGGAAGATCGGCATACAGTTCGATGTTACCCGGCATGGTGATCCACATGGCGCAACTGTTGCCCATGTTAGGCACAGGAACGATTGCATCGAGGCCATAATTACGCACGGTAATTTCGCCACCTTTAAAGTCCATATCCGTACCGTAAGTTTTACGGAAATCGGCTAAGTACCAAGGCAGGTGTTTTTCGTTGATGTACAATTTCCATCCGCGAAGGTTGGGCAGTATTTGGTTTACCTTTTCGGCAAAGCTTTCAATATAAGCCAAAATGGTTGAACTGGTGTAAGTATTCAGGTCGGTAAAAGGGTTGAGCTTAAAGGCATCAACATAAGTTTGCAAACGGCGCAAAACGCCATCGGAGGCAAACATGAAATGTCCGGCAGTTCCCACGGTTGGTTCGATGCGTACACCTGTAATGCGGCGGGCTTCTTGCTCGTTGTGCAGTTTTTTGAGGGTTTCTATCATCAACCACTCAATAAAGTTCCATTTCATTGGATCAGAACCTTCGCGGTTTAAGTAACCGATGTACTCTTTTTCAAGTGTTTTCAGGTTTTCAAACAAATGTTTGAACATGGCATCGTGCACCTGAGCTTCTTCAGGAACCATGGTAAAGCTACCCTTGTAGATTTTGCCACTTTGGTAAGCCTGCGAGAAATCAGTTAAGAAACTGTTAGTCATTACCATTTTGTGCTGCACGTTGTAACGAACAGGGAAAATGTCGGAAACAGTTGGCAGCGCTTTGATGTAAGAAATAAGCGCATCCTGGCGGCGCACTACATATTCCTCACCCCATCCAGAGCTATCAAAGCCCGAATAATCGACACTGGCAGCATCTTTACGCAACGAACCCAAAACGCCAAGGCTGTGCAAGGAGTTGATACGGTTGCTAATTGATTCGGCATATTTGTCGAATTCGCTTTGGAAAGCTTCTTTTTCGTTGTTCGACCAAGAGCGGCGAGCTTCGCCGGTAGCAGTAACCTGGTTCCAAGGTTTTGCAAGGGCGTACATTTCGGCAGGGATGCCGAACAAATGTTCTTTGGTATGGCCCATTCCGGCAATCATTACTTTTTGAGGTTTTTTCATTTCCACTTTTTTTCCGCCCTTTTCTTCTGGATCGCCTTCGAGCTTTTTAATTTTAGCTTCGGCGGCCTGCTGGGCTGTTTTTAATTTGTTGATTTGTTCGACAATGTTTGGGGTTTCAACCTTTTTAGTGTCGTCAGCTACTTCCACTTTTTTGGTTTCTTCGGGAGTTTCAACCTTTTTAGTGTCGTCAGTTACTTCCACTTTTTTGGTTTCTTCGGGAGTTTCAACCGAAAACAAAGCGGCAATGGCTTCTTTTTCGGTTTGTTCGAGTTGGGCAACCTTTTGGCTGTCCTTAATGGCCTGTTGGAGATTTACTCCATGCTCAGCTTCAAACGACGTAGAGAATTTTTCCCAATCCTCACTGGTCATTTTGTTTTCTTTTACTTTGGTGGCAAAACCGAGCTTGTTTGCCATTTCGATCAAGAGTTTTTTCATTTTGATGGATATTATTTTAAAAATTGGTTGAGTTGATCCTGGTTATAGGTAAAGGCATCTTTTACAATTTGGGTGAAGGGTTTTATTTCGTCGATTAATCCGTTGTCGATGGCATCGTAGGCGTAAAACTCACGACCTTCGAGCAAACCATCAACCGAAAGTTTCAAGTTTGGGCGGTTTTGCTTTACGATGTCTTGAAAGTGAAGTGCCCATGGCGTTAGTTCCTCTTTAATAAAAAGGTCGGTTTTGCCTTTTCGGGCTTCCATAAAGGCTTTGTTTTTCCACTTGCTTTCGGGCGGAATAATGGTAACGACTTTAATGCCTTCTTTTTCGTGCATTTTGTCGGCGTTCATCATTTGCGCCATAACGCCAATGCTGCCCACTTCCGACATGCGGTTGGTGGAATAAACCCTATCGCACAGCGAAGCGATATAATAAGCCGCCGATTTGGTATTGCTATCAACCACCGCCAGAACAGGTTTGTTGCGGCGTTTAATGGCTGCTTCCATGGGAAAAACAGAATGCACCGTGCCACCAACGGAGTGGATGGGCATAACAACCGCTTTAATTGAATCGTCGGCGTAAGCCTGATCGAGCAGGTGGGCATATTCTTCGGTACCATAATCGAACCACGAGCCAAACTTGCTCATCATCCCATTAAGGCGGATAATAGCCACAGAAGGGTTTTCGTTATCGGGTTGGTCGGGTTTGTCGATGCCGTTCATCAGCGCATCGAGCAAGCTCAGTTTAAGCTCAGGTTTATTATCAGCTATTTGAGCGCCCAATAAAAACTGACTTATGGAAGGTAAATAAGGATTTAACCCATTGATTGTTATGGCAATGGGTGAGCTGTAGAGTTCGCTAATAAATTCCTGATACATGCTAAAATCTTAATTTTAAGCAATAATACAGGAGTGCATAAAAAAAGCAAAAGACGGTATTTAATTATTTTAACTGCCTTTTGCTTAGCGTGTTAGGTAATTATACCGAGGCTCCGCCGCCTTCATCGTCGGGTAAAAGTGTAATACTAGGAGTAACGGCATTGCCTTGATTGATAAACTCAAACTGCTTGGCTTGGCGAGTAAATTTAAGCTTCGATCCATCTTTATTAGCCGATCCGGTGGATAAATAGGCTGGCTTACTTACTGAGCCAAAAACAAGTTTATCGCCATTGCTCACATTAATTTGAAAAATGAGTGCAGCATTTAAAACCGAATTAAGATGCTCAGAAGGCGTATTTAACCGAAAATCGATTGATTGCATCACATAATTACCCGCATCGTTAGTTTTAACGGTTTCGGAAATGTTTATTTCTTCGGTATTGAGTTGTGTGGCACTAAAGCCAGTTAACGGGATAATTTGGTCATCGGTAACGCTTAAAACATACTTTGCATTAATGACCGATAATTTTCGACAATAGATTTTGATTTTTGGCATGGGGTTGTTTTTTTGCACGTAGCATTACTAACTGTTACGCATGTTGATAAATAGGGGTTATAATTGTACTAAAGTTTTGCATATTTCGCGGTTTTTTGCTGTTTTCTATACTTCCGCATTCGTTCGGCATTAATAGTACGGTTGTACGCTTTTTTTATCATGTCCTCATAAAGTGGGTTTACACTATACTCTTCCATTAAAATTATCACTATTTCTTGTTTCTCGAAACCTTTGCGGCGCAAATCATAAATTTTGTCGAACATGATGTGGTTGCAAAAGTTTTTTAGCCTATGGGTAATTAACACTTTCGATTGTTGCGAAAGATAATTATAATAAAATGGGTCCTTGTGAGGCATGGTAGGTATTTCGATAAGGAAAGCATCTTTATCGAAATTAGGAGGTGTAATGCTGGGATGTTTTGCCAGTAGATGTTCTAACAAAAGCATAAACCTATCGCGAGGGGGAAATGAAAAAACAGGCTGAAATTCCTGATAGTGGCAACGAATAAACTGCTGATAAAATGGGTGCAGTTTTATTTTTACATAAATTCCTGAAGACATAAATATCGCTATTGCGAAAGCCGACCGTTATTGCACC
>CAYWNI010000122.1:0-8688 GCA_964459525.1 uncultured Lentimicrobiaceae bacterium
GCCAAATCAAGAATCAATGGAGGTTGTCTTTAAAAATGTGGTCAAAGGACAGTATGCCATTGCGCTTTTCAGGATATTGACGGCACGGGTAAGCTGACCACCAAAGAATTCGGAATTCCGACTGAGCCTGTCGGCATTTCTAACTACCCTTTGCCGGGCATTCCACAGCCACCTAAGTTTAAGAAAGCCCTTTTTAGCGTTGAGAAAGATACAGCCATCACCATTCCGCTCATGTTTTCAAAAGATTACGAAAAGGAATTCCAGCAACATAAAGCCAGTGAGCAAGGCGCAAATTAACCACCTTTGTATTTTTGCTTGCCTGCGTCAAAATATGTGAAGATATTCCATAAATTTGCACACACATCTTTTAAAAGTTCATGACCAAGGTATTAACTGTTACTTATTCACAATCAGGACAATTGGAAACCATTGTTTCTAACATTACCGCTCAACTTGAGGGGCAGGCCGAAGTTGTGCATGAACGGTTGACTCCTGTTCCGAATTTTCCTTTTCCCTGGAAAGGAATAGATTTTTATGATGTTATGCCCGAATCGGTAAAAATGATCCCGTCGGCATTACAGCCCTTAAAGTGCAGACTTGATGAGGATTACGATCTGATTATTTTGGGATATCCAGTTTGGTTTTTGTCGCCACCAATTCCAATTACTACTTTTCTTAAGTCGGATGAAGGCCGTAAGCTTATCGCTGGGAAGCCTGTTATTACTGTTATTGGAGCGAGAAACATGTGGGTAAGTGCACAGGAGGAAATCAAGAAGATGCTTGTCGTCGCCGGTGGCAAGCTCGTTGGCAATATTGCCCTTTGCGATACCCATAACAATTTGGTTAGCGTTGTCACCATCATTCATTGGATGGGCACCGGGCGAAAAGACCGCCTTTGGGGAGTTTTTCCGAAACCTGGCGTAATTGAGTCCGATATTGAAAGCGCAAGTCGTTTTGGGTCGCCAATTGTGAAAGCCCTGCGCACCCAAAATTACGATGACTTACAGAATGAAATCATTCGTTTGAAGGGTGTTGAGCTAAGCGCTAATGTGGTTTCAACCGAAAATAAAGGAAAAAAAATGTTTAAGTTCTGGTCGTCTTTTGTTTTGAAAAAAGGCGATCCGGGTGACAAGGCACGCATTGGCAGGCTGAATCTGTTTAAATGGTATTTGCTCTTTGCTATTTTTGTAGCATCTCCATTAGTTTCAGCCATTTTTTACCTTACGATGCCTTTGTTTTTAAAACGAATCAAATCAAAATTGAAATATTATCAGTCCGTATCGCTTAAGTGATAGGGAAAATTGAAAAAGCACATGAGTGACGTTTATATTACCCGTATAGAAAAATACCTGCCGAATAACCCCATTCCAAATGAAGACATGGAAATGTATCTGGGGAAAATTAATGGAAATCTGTCGAAAAGCCGGGCATTGATACTCCGCAACAACCGGATTAAAACCCGGTATTACGCGTTAGACAAAACGGGTAATATTACCCATACAAACGCGCAGCTATCTGCATTGGCTGTGCGAAAAGTACTTAGCCCTGACATTGATATCAACGACATTGGCTTGCTCACTGCCGGAACCACTTCGCCCGATGTTTTGCAGCCTGCCCATGCGCTCATGGTTCATGGCGAGTTGGGCGCAAAGCCTATGGAAACCATGTCGGCACACGGCACCTGCAATGCCGGAATGCTTTCGTTAAAATACGCTTATTTAGCTATCAAAGCCGGCGAAGTCGACCGGGCCGTTGCGGTTGCTTCCGAAACCATGTCGTCGTGGATGCATGCCCGAAATTTTCAGGGTGAGATCGACAAAAGGCTTGAAATAGAGAAGAATCCATACATTGCTTTTGAAAAAGACTTCCTCCGTTGGATGCTCTCGGACGGCGCTGCCTCAGCAATGTTGAGCAACGAGCCTGAGCAAGGCAGGCTTAATCTGCGTATCGAGTGGATTGATGTAAAAAGCTGGGCTGGCGAGCTGGAAACTTGTATGTATGCAGGTGGCGTTAAAGATGACGAAGGTCGGATAATAGGCTGGCGTGAGATGACCACCGAGCAGCGTTCGCTTGAATCGGCATTTAGCCTGAAGCAAGATGCGAAATTGCTTCAAAAACACATTATAGCCACAGGCGTTAAACACCTTAAAATGGTGATGGAAAAATACAATCTCGACGAGACGACCCTCGATTATTTCTTGCCGCATTTATCGTCGATGTTTTTCCGCGACCAGGCCGTAAAAGGTTTTCAGGAAGCCAATATCCGTATTCCTGAAGAAAAATGGTTTATGAACCTGCCCTATATTGGCAATGTTGGTGCGGCATCGGCCTTGCTTATGATCGAAGAGCTCTACCATTCGGGTAAACTACAATCTGGTCAAAAACTTTTGATCATGGTTCCCGAAAGTGCCCGCTTCTCCTATACCTACATGTTGCTGTCGGTAGTTTAGTTTTTCATTTGCATGGTGGGTTTCCACATTACGCAGTGGGAGCTTTTGGTTTTGGACGGAGAAAGCCCAAGATTTGATGTTGGTGTTTTTTCCTATTTTTGCCTTTCAAAAAATTTCGATGAAGGCAGAATATCTGATGTTTGGTTTAGAAGCAGTTGAAAAGCTCATCCCGCAGCGTAAGCCCATGATAATGGTTGATGGCTTGTTGCAATCTGATGGTCTTGCTACCATTTCTACATTACAAATTCGGGAAGACAATATTTTTGTTGAAGATAGACAGTTCCGTGAACCGGGATTGATTGAAAATATGGCTCAAACTGCCGCCTTAAGGGCTGGTTACGAAGCAATTGTTTCCAATAAAAAACCGTTAGTGGGGTTTATTGGTGCAATAAAAAGATTACAAATTTACAACCTGCCTAAGGTGGGCGATCAATTAGAAACTAAAATTGAGATTGTGAACGAACTGCTTGGCGCGATGATTGTCCACGCCACCACTGTTGTTCAGGGTGATCTCGTTGCCGAAGCCGACCTCTCTATTTTTTTAACCGAACCTAACGAAAACTAAAACTACGTGAAAACTACCGATGTGCCTCAGGATGATGCCAATATGCTGCAAGGGAAATTGCAGGAACCCGTTTATTCGCTCGACGAGAATGGTAACTATACCACCGTGTCATCTGTTGGTTGGGATCCAAAAAACGAGGTAATGAAGGAGGCTTGGGACCAGGTAAACGAAAAAGTGAATCTGGCCCGCCAGCAAGTACTCGATGGAGAACGTAGTCCGCTAGTCTATTATATCGAAAAAAATATCATGGACGTAGGGCTCTTGGCCAAATACACCGGGTTATGGCGCTGGACAGTAAAACGTCATCTAAAACCGAAAGTCTTTTTGCGGCTACCTGAAACTATGCTCGAAAAATATGCACGCGTATTTAGCATCACTATCGAGGAACTAACCGACATCAATCATATTAAACAAGAGAAATAAGCATGGATCAATCCATTGATTTTAAGCATAAACAATCGGCTCACTGCGAAAATGGAGCGGTTTCAAATTTATTGGGTTACTATGGTATCCAGCTTAGTGAGCCGATGGTGTTTGGCATCGGGTCGGGTTTGTTTTTTTCTCATATGCCTTTTTTGAAAGTAGGCGGTATTCCGGTTACTTCTTTTCGTCCGCTACCTGGTATTATTTTTAAGCGTATTTCGCGGCGACTGGGTATCTCTTTCGAGAAAAGGAAATACCGAAACCCAGCCAAGGCCATGGCCGCTCTTGATGAAAACCTAAAAAAAGGAATCCCAACCGGAATGCTGGTCGGGGTGTATCACCTTTCCTATTTCCCCGATTCTTATCGGTTTCATTTTAATGCCCACAACATTGTTGTGGTAGGAAAACAAGACCAGAATTATAAAATTAGCGATCCGGTAATGAATGATTTTGAACAGCTTACATATGATGAGCTGTTGCGTGTTCGCTATGCCAAAGGTACCTTTGCTCCCAACGGCCACATGTACTGGGTTAAAGATATTCCTACCGATTTTAGTCTGCCCGAAGCCATTGTAAAAGGAATTAAACACACGTGCAAAGACATGTTAACCATTCCCGTTCCGATGTTTGGGGTAAAAGGCATTCGCTTTATGGCGAAAAAAGTACGCGGATATCCCGCCAAACTTGGCGCGCGGCGTGCTGCTAGTTATACCGGACAAATTGTACGAGCCCAAGAGGAAATTGGAACTGGAGGAGCAGGATTTCGGTTTATGTACGGTGCTTTTTTGCAAGAAGCGGCAGTTGTCCTCAACAAACCAGTTTTGCGTGATCTTTCGATAGAGCTTTCGGGCATCGGTGATCTGTGGCGAGAGTTTGCGGTAATTACTGGAAGGATAGTCAAAAACAGAAACAAAGCCGACGAAAGTTATGATCATGCTGCTGACCTTTTGCTGGTGATTGCTGATAAAGAAGAAGATTTTTTCAAGAAATTAAAATCCGCAGTATCGTGACCACGACCAAAACAATTATCGAGATTGCCGGGTTGGTAAAAAAGTATCCTAAAACGGAAACACTTGCTGTTGATCACTTGGATTTGAAGGTGTGCAAGGGTGAGATTTTTGGTTTGCTCGGGCCAAATGGTGCTGGCAAAACAACCACCATTTCTATTTTATGCGGTTTGTTAAATGCTTCAGCGGGAGCGATTTACATTAATGATTTGTCGTTTAAAAATAACCTTGCCGATATCAAGCGACTCATTGGCGTTGTGCCGCAGGAAATTGCCCTTTACGACACACTTACGGCCTATGAAAACCTGATGTATTTTGGTCGCATGGCTGGTTTAAATGGAAAAGTGCTTCGTGAGCGTGCCGATTATTATTTGGAGCGGTTCGGATTGTTCGATCGGAAAAACAACCGGATTGCTAGCTTCTCGGGAGGCATGAAACGCCGTGTTAATCTGATTGCGGGCATATTGCATCTGCCGGAAATCCTGTTTCTCGACGAGCCAACTGTTGGCGTTGATGTACACTCACGCCACATGATTCTTGAATTTTTGAAAGAAATAAACAGCCAGGGAACAACCATTTTGTACACCTCACATCATCTTAACGAGGCCGAGCATCTGTGCACACGTATCGGCATTATCGACTATGGACGGATTATTGCTCTAGGTTCGCCACGTGAATTAATGCAGCAATACAAACCTGCTAATTCGTTGGAAGAGTTATTTTTACAACTGACTGGCCGAAAACTCAGAGACTAAATACCAAAACAATGATTGCTTTTTTTAATAGACTTTTAGCCTGTGTTTACAAAGAAACCCTGCTGTTGCTGCGCGACAAAGCTGGGTTAGCCATGCTCTTTCTGATGCCGGCAGTTTTGGTGCTCATCATGACCCTGCTTCAGGATTCCACTTTTCGTGTGCTGGAAGAGAAAAAAATCTCGGTGCTTATTGTTAACCACGATCAGGATACTTTTGGCATTAATATCGTGGAGGGATTAAGACGCTCTAAGTTTTTTAAGGTGCTTGAATCTGTAGACAATCAAAAACTTACCGAGTTTACGATGCGCAAGGAAGTAGCTGACGGAAACTACCAGATCGGTATTTTAATCCGTGAAAAGGCAAGCGAAGCTTTGCGCGAAAATATTCAATACAACATCCAACAACAGTTTCCTGCCGACATGCTGCCCGAAACGCATGACACGATCAAACAGGCTGGTTTTGCCAACATTGATGTGTATTTTGATCCGGTAACCAAGAATTCATTTAAACAGGCCATCATTAGTGCTTTACGACAATTTTCGTCGATGGTGGAAGCAAAAATAATGTTTGGTGTTTATTCAGGTGTTTTGGATGAGCTTATTGGTGTTCAATTGACCGAACCCAAAGAGCTGCGTCCTCTGGTTATGATAAACGAACAATACGCCACGCAGAATGAACAAGTTGCCATACCCAATTCAACGCAGCACAATGTGCCGGCATGGGCCGTATTTGCCATGTTTTTTATTGTAATTCCATTGGCCGGAAACATCATTAAAGAACGCGATAGTGGCGTTTCGCTGCGGCTTCGCACCATGCCTGGAGCTCATCTGGCAACGATTCTAGGCAAGATGATGACCTATTTTGTGGTGGTGTTTTTGCAGGCTTTGCTTATGCTTTTTATCGGCATCTACCTGCTGCCATTGCTTGGCCTTCCGCAACTCAATCCAGGTAACAATTACGCTGCACTTTTCGTGCTAACCAGTTTTATTGCCGTTGCCGCTACTGGATATGGTGTGCTGGTAGGCACACTTGCCGGAAGTCACGAGCAAGCATCTGTTTTTGGTTCCATTTCTGTGGTGATCATGGCTGCCCTTGGCGGGGTTTGGATTCCTACCTTTATGATGGGTGATTTGATGCAAACAGTAACGCTCCTGTCACCATTAAACTGGTCTTTATCCGGATATTACGATATCTTTCTAAGAGATTCAGGGTTGTTCCAAATAGGACCGCAGATTGCTACGCTCGGCGTGTTTGCGCTCCTCTGTATCGGCATTAGCTGGTTAAAGCAGCGGTAGGTGGCGAAACAGATTTAAAGACAGCAGGTTGTTTTATGGTATGAAACTATCATGTTGGCAGAAACCTGTGCCCAGATTCACATTTATTCCATTGTAGATTACCAGCTTGCTGAAGTTTTATGAGTAGCTAAAAAATAAGACACGCCAAGCGTTGAAAATTTGTATATTTGACCGTTGCAAATGGCCATAACATGAATAGAAATCATGAACCTACAATTTTAAGAATATCTGAATCACAACTTTTTACGTATGCTAACAATTTTAGCCAAAGTGGATAAACGGCATAGGGGTGCAGTTAGCAAGTAGTTGTAGTGCATATTGATCCCAACTCAAAAATAAAAAAAGACAAAATGTTTGGGGGATGTTATCATTTATGATAACTTTGCAGAATGATTCGAAAAATTGAATTTTACAAAGACTATTTTATGGACTTCTATTCAAAACAGAATAGTATCGTTCAAGAGAAGATAGAATATGTTCTTAAATTAATTAGTCAAATAGAGAGAATTCCTAAGAAGTTTTTTGAACATTTAACATCCACGAATGGACTTTATGAAATTAAAGTTGAATATCAATCAAATATTTATCGAATTTTCTGCTTTTTCGATGAGGGAAGATTAATTGTCCTTTTAAACGGATTTCAGAAAAAGACTCAAAAAACACCTAAGAAAGAAATAGAGATGGCGGAAAGGCTTAAAAAAGAATATTTTAACGAAAAGGAGGAACGAAATGGAAAACAATAAAGGAATATCCAATTTTGACGAACTATTGGATAAAAAATACGGTGAAATTGGTACTCAAGAACGGAATATTTTCGAAGAAAATGCCCACATGTTTATCATCAGTGAAATGTTAAAAGAGGCAAGGACAGAAGCAAATATGACTCAAGAACAACTTGCAGAAAAAGCAGGAACAAAAAAGAGTTATATATCAAAACTTGAAAATGCAAAGGGAAATATTAATCTGTCAACTCTAATTAGAATTTTTGAAACAGGATTAGGAAGAAGAATTGGGTTTACATTTCTTTAATAAAATACGCACTACAACACGCGGTCATACGCAATGCGGGGAAATGTTGTAAATTGAACAATAGAACATTTAATAAACATTGCAACAGGGAGATAGGAAAGTGTTCCTAAATCCGCACTGCGCATACCGCCAACGTTGGCGTTCATTGTCGGAAAAAGCATGTTTTAAAAGAAAGCAGACTTAAATAAGATTACTTACCTTTGAGTTGAATAATAAGACCACAATGACAAAAGAGACTGCAATAAAATTATTTCAAGACCAACGAGTTAGAGTTCACTGGAACGATGAACAAGAAAAATGGTACTTTTCAGTTATTGATGTTATTGGAGTCTTGACTGAAAGCATCAACCCAATAAAGTATTGGAGTGTTCTTAAAACAAGGTTGAAACAAGAAGGAAGCGAAGTGGCTACAAATTGTAGCCGTTTGAAATTAATGGCCAATGATGGCAAACTGCGACTGACAGACATAGCCGACACAGAGCAACTATTAAGGCTTATACAATCAATTCCATCACCTAAGGCTGAACCTTTTAAGGCTTGGTTAGCAAAGGTTGGGTATGAAAGAATTGAGGAAACAGAAGACCCCGAAAAGGCCTTTGACAGAGCTATGGAAACATACATGAAGAAAGGCTATTCTGAAAAATGGATAAACCAGAGGCTAAAAAGTATCGAGGTTAGAAAAGAACTTACAGATGAATGGGAGTCAAGGGGCGTTAAAAAAGGATTGGAATTTGCCATTTTAACCGATGAAATAACCAAAGCTTGGGCAGGTCTTTCCGTCAAAGACTACAAGAACTCTCAAAGAGTTGAAAAAAGAGAATCTTCGGGATAATATGACAAATCTTGAATTAGTGTTGAATATGCTTGCCGAGGCAACTACTTCAGAAATTTCAAAAAAGAAAAAACCTACAACTTTCGTTCAGAATAAAACAATTGCAAAAATGGGTGGAACTATAGCTGGCAATACTCGGAAGGAAATAGAGGGTAAAACGGGTGAAAGTATCGTGACTTCAAAAAATGCGAAAAGACTGAAATCAAAGAATGACTTAAACAGACTGAAAGAGTAACAACGAAACGCCAACATAATAGGATTTAAGGCTCAGTTGAGCCCAAAAAAAACAGACCGCGATGAAAAAATCACCTACAGTCTGTAAAACACCCACC
>CAYWNI010000123.1:0-8606 GCA_964459525.1 uncultured Lentimicrobiaceae bacterium
TAATTTCAAGCCTAACAAACAAAAAAACAACCCTTAGCTCCGTTAAGTACATAACGTTTAGCATGTGCTTTGTGGCGGAGTTTGAAAGACAAGTCTTTCAAACCACGACGATTTATATTTGGAACTAAAATACTCATATTCATAACGTAACCAGCCATAAAGTATGATGCAGTGTTGGCATCTCGTTGCTTATTCTTTGAGATTTTTTCTTTCTTTGTCACTGCCGGTTCTTAACTCTTTTGCGTTTAAAGGCGAGATTACCATCCAATTCCGGCATCTTTATGTCCATTAAAACTAAATCGATGTCTTTATTATTTCGGCAATGTTAGATGGTTTCATTTCCTGTTTTTGCTTTCAGTAGCTCAGTACTAAAATCATTTTCAATTAGTGAAACATAGTTCATTGATGTCTCATCGTCTTCAGTAATTAGAATTTTTAGACCCTTAATTTGGGATTTTGCCTTTTCGCTTTGAGATGATATTTGTTTTTCAGTATTTAAGTTTTAAATCAAATTACTTTTGGCAGGCATAGTAAAATAAAAGGTTGAGCCTTTCCCTACTTCACTTTCCAACCATATTTTTCCACCCAGCATTTCGACATACGATTTGGAAATAGCCAGTCCCAATCCGGAACCTTCAAAAACTCTTGTGTCAGAAATATCTGCCTGTTCAAAGCGGTTAAAAACAGCTAGCCGGCGATGTGCCGGAATACCAATTCCTGTATCTTTTACATAAAATTCAATTTCCGTACCTTTTTGCCTGCAACCAAGGTTAATCGTTCCTGATTCAGTATATTTTATGGCATTTTTAATGAGGTTGGTAAGAATAGATTCCAATTTATTTTGGTCGGTTAAAACATTTTTTTTCTCAGTAGGCAACAACATTTCTAAAATTAGTTTCAACCCTTTTTTCTCGGCTTTGCGCTGGAAAAACCGGGTTAATTCTTCAAGTTTTTCATTTAAATCGGTGTCTTTCTCTACTACATTAACCAAGTCGGTTTCAATTTTAGAGATTTCAATAATATCATTTACTGTATTCATCATTCGTTGCCCACTTTGATGAATGACGTTAATATAGTCTTCTTTTTCTTCACTGCTTAAATCGAGTTCCAAAAGAAGGCCGGTAAAACCAAGGATGCCATTCATAGGTGTGCGGATTTCATGACTCATATTGGAAAGAAACGCTGATTTTAAGCGGTCGGATTCTTCGGCTTTTTCTTTGGCAATTACTAAGTCTTCAAGAGTTTGTTTTTTTTCTGTAATATCGCTAAAATTTAAGACAAAGCCTTTTATTGTTTCATTGTCCAATAAATTGGCAAAAGTTGTTTCTATCCATCGATATTCGCCGTTGCTTTTTCTAAAACGATATTGCACCTTTGCTTTTTTTGCGGGATTACGAATTATGGTATCAAATGCTTTAAAAACAAAAGCTAAATCTTCGGGATGTATAAAATCATTTCCAAATTGTCCAATTAATTCACCTTCTGAATAACCAAAATGACGGAAAGCATTTGGACTTACATATATTAATCTACCTTCTTTATCATTAATTGCAACTGCATCAGGTGCATTCTCGATTAAACTTTTAAATCTTTTTTTGCTTTGTTCCGCTTTTACTTTGGCCAATATCAAAGCTTTTTCATAGTATTTTTTCTGTAACACTAGTCCAGCTTGTTTCACAAACACTTCAATAAAACTACCATCTGTAATAGTCTGCTTATTAAAAGTAAAGAAATGAATGGCCGCGAATAATTCATCATCTTTATTTACACCAATGGTGTAGATTTTATGGAGGCCAATTAATTTTTCAATTGCATTTGCAGCTATTGTAGGAAATTCTGAGGCTGAAAATTCGGCCAAACCACCTGTAAATTCAACTAAATTCCCAGACCTGAAATAATCATTGTGAATGTCTTTGAGTTCGTAAGTTTTCCCGACTGGATTAACCCCTGATACCTTTATGACGTTCTTAAAAAGGCGATTGTTCAAACCCGAAATGACTTCAAGCTTTGTTTTTTTTGTCGATTCATTTATTGAAACATAAAGGACAATGGTATCTGGATAATATTTTTGGAGACTTTCGGCGATAAATTTATAACTGCTATCCAAATCCTTTAGCAAAATCATTTCAGAGGTTAAACGATTAAGTAATTTGAACTTTTCTTCGCTTTCCTTGGCTTTTTCTTTGGCTTTGACAAGCTCTTCGTTTTTGATAAGCAGATCCTGCTCGCTTTCTTTGAGTTGCTTTACGGCTTGCTTGCGTTGAGAAATATCTATATCCAGACAAAACAATTCGGGTTTATTTTCAGGTCGCTGAACAATGACATGGCTTGATATCACAGTCACTCTTTTACCGTCTTTGCGCATAAGTGACATTTCAGAAGACGGGGCAGGATATAGGCTTTCGAACATCTGCCTTATTTCAATGCGGACATTTTCTTTTATTTCTGAAGGAATAATCAAATCAAGTAAATTACGCCCAATAGCTTCTTCAGCAGTATATCCATACAAATCCTCTGATGCTTTATTCCAGTATGTTGTTGTGCCGTCAAATTGATAGCCTTGAACTGCTACCGTAGGTATATCTCTAAACAAATAACGGAAACGTTCTTCACTTTGTTTTAATGCTTGTTCTGCCTTTTTACGTTTGTCAATATTCCGGCTGTTTACAATAAAATATGTTTTCCCTTCTTCTTCAACTACATGGCTAACACTTTCATTCCAGAAATAATAACCGTTTTTGTGTTTTATTCGATAGGTATTGGTATAGTTTTTAACGCCTTTGTTTCTATAACCTTCAATTTCGGCAAGCAGTTGTTTTTTGTCATCGGGGTGTACAATGTCGAAGATGTTAATCTTACTAAATCCTGATACCTCGTATCCTACATAATTTTTGATTGAAGGGCTTAAATAAACAGGATGAAAGGTGTCGTCATACATTGCTATTACATCAGATGAATAATCATTAACTATTTGATAGTGACGACTCAGTAAATTAAGGTGCTGATATTGAGATAGATATTCATGGTTTGTTTCATTTAAGTTTTGTTTGGCTTTCTTTCTTTCTGTAATATCGGATGTAATAACACCTATACCAATTAATTTTTTATCTATAAAAATTGGAAACTTTTTAGTTAAGAAAGTTTTCACTTGTCCACTCGGAAATGGAATTATTTCTTCTCTTTGGATATTTTCTCCTGCCTTTAATTGTAGTACTTTTAAATCTTCTTGCATATGAGAAAACACAGGCTCGGAATTTTCGGGAATATTTAGAATATCTGCGTCTGTTTTTCCGATTAATTCGGTAAACGAATTGTATCCTGTAGCGTGTAAAAATGCTGAATTACCGACAATAATTCGTCTGTCGCAATCTTTTACCAGCATAGCATCGCTGTTATTCTCAACCAATGCTGCCAAGGTAAAATTCCCCGTGTCATATAACAATGAAATAGTATCATATTTTTGCTGTAAATCACGCAAATCTTTTAAGAGCTCTTCTTTTGTTTTATTTTGGTAATTCATTGTTATCGTTTTTGGTTATTGGACTAACGGTTTGTAAATATGGCCTTTAGCCGCCCACTTGCAGTGAGGTTTTTAGTGTGCCGTATGCTTCCTTTTCCAATCATTTCTCCAGATGCCCACTAACCGGCTATGGGCTATGATTTGCTGTTACCCAACGTAATTTTTCATTATTTGAAATGTCGACCGCTGCGCGGTTAAATAGATAAATAGTTGAATTGTTAAAAAGCCCGAACCGCACGCACATGGAACGTGTTGTTCTTAGCGTAGCTGTTCTGGTTGCCAGTGACGAAGTACTGTCCCCAAGCATTGTTCTGACTGACCTCGGAAGAACTCCAATAGCTTTCAGTAGCAAAACCGCCAATTGTCCATCTATTTATGCGAAGTTTATTTAATTCGTCTTTGCTGGGCAAATACCAATCATTTAATCCGCCGTCGCCCGTAGCACTGTATGCACGGCACAAACCAGCAGCATAATCAGTTGAAGTTGGACCCTGTACGGTAATAATTGCATCTGTGTTTGCACTGCCTGTTCCCAAAGCTGTGCCTGTTGCATTTGTGGTTATCCATGTTCCATTATACCATTGTATTCCGGTGCTTAGGTCGGCTGTGGAAGCAATTAAACCGTGTGTCTCTCCCATAACATAGCCAGGGTCGCCAGATTCAAAAATGTATGCAACTATACCACCTCCGTATGAATCGCCTACTACTGGAGGAGCTGGAGGAGTGTAAGGTGCAATTGTCCCAGTACCATACTGGATTTCTTTCCATACGCCACCTGCCAAAATAAAAGCATAAAAGGTGTCATCTGTAGTGCAAAAAACGGTAAGTCCGTTTGCTGGGCTTGTAATTGCTTCTATCTCAGTCTGTGTCATCCGGGGTATGAGCATTCCCTTTTCAGTACTTCTCACTTCGAGCATGGCTGAACCGTCAGGGTCAGTGCCATCGGTTGTTACAGATACCTGCGCTGTTAGAGTGTATGTTGCAAGAATGATTGTTGCTAAGAAGAATAATTTTAGATTTATCATTTTAAATTATTTTTTTGTTTTTATTAAGTACATAATGATTTTCAAATATTGGTATATTTTTCAATGTTTGTTGTTACTGTCGGTTTCATTATGATGGGTAAAATTTCCCTATGTGTAATATTACCTATATTTCTCCTTTACCCTTGGTGAAAAGTACACATACATCGCCAAATTGTGTTGGTATATGTACTTTTGTGAAACTGCTCGGCAAACCGTATTTACCAATTCTATTTTCTTCAGCACTTCTTTAATTTTATTCATAGTCTTGGTTTTTTCTTCAGCCTTGAAGGTAACCCCTTGCTTTTGCAGTTTATACCCGTATTATGTAAAGGTGTTCTCATGGTATTTAGGCGTCTGGCTATTAGCTCCCAAAGCTACTAACTTTTTTTTAATTTCAAATGATCCAACTGACTTTATTTGGTCATGCTTTGCTGCACTTTTGTCTTTTTCTCATCCCTTAAGTTGTTTCATCTTCCCTTTTGCCATGTTGCTCCATAGCCTAAGTCGCTCGGTCTGCTCCTCATTCCTCTGTTTTTCAGACAACTTTTTTTACCACTGTCGGGTCTTGTATTGAAGCTGCTTCTTTTTCCGGCGAACGCCTTGCAGCTTGATTTAGTGTTGCAATAGCGTTACTTTTGTCAACTTATACTGTTACGATCATGAAAAGAACTTTTTTTGTCCTGTTGCTGTTGTCGTTCTCCGGCCTTATCCTGGCTCAGGATTTACGTGCCTACCTCAACTACGCCACCTTTAGCACGCCAGATAACCAACCTTATATCGAAACTTATTTTAGCGTAGATGGCTCGAGCACCAAATACCACCAGATGGCTGATAGTGCCTGGCAAAATCAAGTGAACATCCAGGTTATCTTTTTCCGTGAGGATTCAATTATAGATTTTGCAAAGTACAGTCTCACAGGCAATCCAATAGCTGATACCAATTTGTTTGCCGATATGCTTGACGTGCAACGGTATGCTTTGCCTTCGGGTGTTTACAGGTTTTCGATTCGCTTAAGCGACCAATATGCACCGCAAGATACCCTGTCGACGGTTGTGGAAGTTGAAGTTGATTATCCCAACGACCGCATGGTGTTTTCAGATATCGAATTGATTAGCAGTTATGAAAAGGGAGGTGAGGGTATTTTGGTGAAAAACGACTATACGCTAATTCCATACGTGTTTAACTATTATCCGACAGGAGTCGATGTACTTACATTTTACAACGAGCTGTATCACAGCCAAACACAACTGGGCGATGAGCCTTTTATCCTGTATTATTATATCAGGCCATTTGAGGTGGATAGGCGACTTGATCAGTATTTTAAGATGAAGAAAACAGAGCCTGGACAGGTGAAAGTTACCCTTTCTTCGTTCGATATAAAAAAGCTGCCTAGTGGAAATTATTTGTTGGTGATGGAAGCCCGCGACCGCAACAATGAGATGCTGGCGCAGAAGGAGCTGTTTTTTCAGCGCAGTAATCCCGGTTCAGAGTTTAACCTGAACAGCTTACTGGCTTTAAATGCCGAAAACACCTTTGCTGGTGGTATTGCCAACCGCGATACACTCATCCAGTACATCAAATACCTTGGGCCTATTTCTACCGATCTCGAACGCCGCTTTATTGAGGGCCAGCTGAATACTGCCGATGTTGCTACCCTGCAAAAATATTTCTTAAATTTTTGGTCGGAGCGCGATCGTTTAAATCCTGAAAAAGCCTGGGCCGACTACCACCTTCTTGTTAAGCAAGTGAACAACAGTTTTAAATCGGTAGCATTCGATGGTTACGAAACCGATCGCGGACGTGTTTATTTGCAATATGGGCAGCCCAATGTTATTTCAGAAAACTATAATGAACCGGCGGCCTATCCATACGAAATCTGGCAGTACTACCAGCTTGGCGACCAACGCGATAAAAAGTTTGTTTTTTATTCGCACGACAACGTTACCAACGATTTTCAGCTCATACACTCTAACGCCATTGGCGAATTAAGCAATTACCGCTGGCAAACTACGGTGTATAAAAGAACATGGGATCCGTATAGCCTCGACGATGCAGTTATTCCGGATACTTACGGGAGTGGTGCCACGCAAAACTACATTCAGCCCGGCAGTAGGTAAGGCTCTTTTTTATTTCAAGAATTGGTTTGTGCTGATCGGTATTTATGGTTGGGTGCGTTTAATATGCATTAACGCTCATTTTTGTTTGAAAGCACCTCGTTTATTCGGATATTTGCGGTCTAAAAAATAAATCACTTGAAACAGGTTGCGGTTGTTATTCTGAACTATAACGGAAGAGAATTTTTGGAAAAATTTCTCCCCGTTGTTTTGCGTTATAGCCGAGATGTAGCGCAAGTTTGGGTAGCCGATAACCATTCATCTGATGGTTCTGTTGAGATGCTTCTTGAGAAATTCCCTGATGTTCAATTGATTGTCAACCCGGTTAATGGAGGATTTGCTACGGGTTACAACATGGCCTTGCGGCAAATACCCGCCGATTATTATGTGCTGCTAAACTCCGACATTGAAGTTACGCCCAATTGGATTGAGCCCATAATTGATTTAATGGAAAACGATGCTGCAGTTATAGCTTGTCAGCCGAAAATTCGCTCTTACCACGACAAACCAAAATTTGAGTATGCCGGTGCATCAGGTGGTTATATCGATAAATATGGGTATCCATTCTGCCGTGGGCGTATTTTCCAGTCGCTGGAAACCGATGGTGGGCAATATGATCAGGCCACAGAAGTTTTTTGGGCAACTGGTGCGTGTCTTTTTGTGCGAAGTAAACAGTATCATGAATTGGGTGGTCTTGACGATGATTTTTTTGCGCACATGGAGGAGATCGATTTTTGTTGGCGGGCTAAAAACCTGGGCTACAAAGTGATGGTCGAGCCAAAATCTACTGTTTTTCATATCGGCGGTGGTACATTGCCCAAAAGTTCGGCCCGAAAAACTTATTTGAATTTCAGGAATAACTTTGTGCTTTTGTATAAAAACCTTCCGCAAAAGCGGTTGTTAAAGGTGTTTATTGCCAGACTTTTTCTGGATGGCGTGGCAGCGTGTAAATTCTTGGCTCAGGGTGGGCTTGGCGATTTTTTCGCTGTGATAAAAGCCCATTTGTACTTTTACAGGCATTTTAATGCGCTACATAAAAAGCGAAAAAGCTTATCACAAAAACAAGTCTCATACATGTATCAGGGTAATATCGCCTTTGACCATTATCTGTTTAGGCGAAAGAAGTTTAGCGAACTCGATCAGACAAAAATTAGTTAATTACTTTGTTAAATGGCAAAGTGCAAGTCTATACGACTGTAGGCCAAATCCTGAAATAGAACCGGCACAATAAGGTGCGATATATGAGGTGTGCCTGAAAGATTCCCGCGAAAAAATATTGCTCATATGTACCTCAATTACGGGGATGTCAATGGCTTTGACAGCATCGCCAATAGCCACCGAAGTATGTGTGTAAGCTCCTGCATTCAGTATCACGGCGTCAACTTCTTCGTTGGCTTCGTGCAAAAAATTGATTAATTCACCTTCAATGTTCGTCTGATTGTAGCTAATGGCTAGCTGCGGAAACGAACTTTCGAGGGTTTCCATAAAATCTTCAAAACTCAGGTTGCCGTATAAATCTATTTCCCTTTCACCTGTTAAATTAAGGTTTGGACCGTTTAATATTAATACTTGCATTTTACTTGTATTAGTTGCTTGCAAATATAAGTCTTACTGCAATCAAATCGACTACTTAATTAGAATATCTGACACGTGTTTGGAAATTTGAAATATTTAGTACTATGTATAGCATAATACTAAATATTGTATTATATTTGCCGCATGAAAGAAGAGAAAACGTATTCACAAATGAAGCGTGGCGTGCTGGAGATGTGCATTTTGTCGGTAATTTCCAATGCCGAAGTTTATGCTTCCGACATCATTAAGGAGTTGAAGGAGGCCGACTTGGTAGTTGTTGAAGGCACGGTTTATCCACTGCTATCGCGATTAAAAAATGACGGAATGCTTCATTACCGTTGGGAGGAATCTACTTCAGGACCGCCTCGAAAG
>CAYWNI010000124.1:0-8545 GCA_964459525.1 uncultured Lentimicrobiaceae bacterium
TTCTAGAATGGCAACATTCCTAATTTGGTGGCGCTTTATAATGTCTTTTAACAAAACAGTAGCATTAATTACCTTTAAATAATCAAATATCAAATTGTCGTCGGAAGGTAGATTTATCAAATTTGGCAGGCCACCAAACTTCATATACACATCAAGACTATGGTTATCATCTGGCAATTTGTGAAACGTCAAAAACTCCGTATAACTAAGTCCATGAACTCTAATTTCAATATAACGACCACTTAACCTGTCGGTTAGCTCGCCTGAGAGTATTTGTGCATTGCTACCTGTACACCAAATATCCACAACCCCCAGGTTTAAAAAACTCCGAAGTGCTTGTTCAAAAGACTGTATTTCTTGTACCTCATCAATAAAAAGATAGTTTTTTACTCCGGTTTGTAATCTTTCATTCACGTAGGTCACCAAATGATCTGCGGTTTTCATAAACTCAAAATCATACAACTCTTTGTCGATGAAGATGATGTTTGCCGCCGGATTTAATTGTTCAATCTCATCAATTAATTGTAACATTAAATAACTTTTACCAATACGGCGTTGCCCTGTAAATAACTTGATAAGATTTGTATCCAAATATTTTTTCGCTCTATTCAGATATACAGGACGCTTGATATAGTTTTTGCTATGTACAGACATAGTAAAGAAATTAAGTATACTTAATATATATTGCAAATATATACTTTTTATTAAGTATACTTAATCTTTATTGCATTATTATTAATTACATGAAGTATACTTAATCTTTTCGTAATTGGTCAAAAAGCATGCAAAACCCAGAATTCACTTACTCGCTGGTAATCAAATACGTTCGCTTACGGCCATCCATTTTGATGCTTAAAGGCTTTTTAAACCGGATGTGGCTAAAGAAGCTACCTTTCTCAATCAATTCTTGGTTTTCCAATTTTTCATACTTAATAAACCCCTTGGAAAGTTCGGGTTGCACACTAAAATAGCCAACATTCATGCTGGTGACATTATGAAAGAAATGTGATCCTGAAGAAGCATCCAACGGGAAATCGTCGAAACTGGTTTCTACGATCACACGGGCATTTGAAATCATGTGCCACTTTACCGGAATGCCAATCCAAGGGTCGCGCGTGCCCCAGCGTCCCGGGCCGATAAGTACATATTTCCGTTTTTGGTCGAGCATTTTCTGGTTCATTTGTTCAATTTCATAAGCCATTTCAAGGGTTTTCGATTTATCGAAACGGCTCATGTCGGGATAAATCACATCGGTAATTTCGTCGATGCTCCCGTTGCCCATGCCGTGATCGGAATACAACATAATGGTATCCTCGGCTACTTTTTCCATGTCGATGTCGCACTGCATATCGCTCGAAATCATCGGCTTGATCTGCAAAATATAAAACGAGGCTTTGCCTTGCTTGTCTTTCTCGAGATCGACAGCATATTCAATTTCAACGGCCGTTCCCATGGCATCCTTGCCCAAAGCCAGCACCAGCTCAATGGTTTTTGCAAAAGGTATATAATTGTGCTTAAGGATGTTTGCAAAATTAATAATCCGAGGCCCTGATTTTGACAAACCAGGATACATGGTATCGCTATCGGGGTTATACACCGAAGCACAGTGTTTTAGTGTTCCTAAGTTTTCGGCAATATCGATGTCGAGTTCGGCCAATCCGGCCATTTCACCTTCGAGCAAATCTGGCTCGTTATTTTGCAAATCAACGGCATAAAACCCAACTTGTGAATTGCGGAATTGATCCTTGGCAGAATCAATTTCGGTTCCGGGATACTTAGGCGAAAACCGGTATGCTTTGTTGCCATCCACCACATAACGGCCAAGTCCCACGGCAGCCAGAGCAAAACCCTCATCGGGTTGCATGTGTGCAAAGGGGTAAAAATTATAGGATTGTGCCACGCCACTCAGGTGCGGATAATAGTACTTACCAAAATGATTACCCACTACTTCCTGAATTACAACAGCCATTTTTTCATCCTCGATCTTATAGTCGATGGCCTTAACATAACCCCTCGCGTTGTTACTATAAACACTGGCATAAACCAGCTTCACGGCGTCAGCCACTTGTTGCAGCCGCACCTTTATATCGGGATGGTTATTGGGTAGCAAATAGGTTTCAAAAACGCCGGCAAAGGGCTGCGTAAGCGAATCTTCGAAAAGGCCTGAAGAGCGCACGGCGATGGGTTTGGAAATTGGCAGAAGCAAGTTCTCAAGCTTATCCATAAGCGCCTGGGAGAGTTCGCCTTTTATAAAATGCTCGCGCAACGTTTCAAAACTTTGCTCTGAAAAAACCTCTACTTCGAGGTGATTGTTTTTTATAAACAGCTCAAATTCACGTGTTCCGATAACGAAAGTTTTGGGCGTTCGTACACGAATATCAGGGATATAGTGGTTAAAATTATACTTATGTATAAGTGCATCAATAAATGCCAGTCCGCGGCCCTTGCCACCAAGAGAACCTTCGGCCAAAGTGTAAACATTTTCTTCGGTCACTTCCATTCCGGGTTCGTAAGGCATCACGTTTCCTGACGATTGTTCGTTGCGGTATTCTTTGAGCATGAGGAGCAAATCGCGCCTCAGATCGGCAGCATTTTTAAAATCAGCCACCTTTTTCAGGTTTATAACACTGGCTGCCTTTATCTCGCCACGGGCCATGATCCACATCGAGAAATGATCGTGACTGGCGTGATACAACAACGATTCATCGGAGATCACCTTCAGGTATTTCTCAAATTCTTTCATATTGGAAGCGCGTGCGATGGTATTGTTATGTGCATCTTTAAATTCAAAATCGCCAAAACCAAGATAGTATGTGATAAACCGTTCGAAATCCTGGTATAGACTCTCCGATTGCTTATGTACGAACAGCGCATTTAATTCACTTGCGGTTTTTTCGTACGATTCGTTTGACGACTGCAAAATAGCCGGAAGATTCCGCAATTTTCCGCGTGTGTACTTTAACAAACTGATGCCAGCCTGATCGTCCATAACGCCTTTTCTGCTAAACTTAACATCCGTAATCAGGCAAAGCATGTAGTCCTGACAGCGTTCGATTATCTCCTGAGCCTCTTCATAATCAGAAGCCAACAGAATTTTAGGTCTGGCCCGCATACGAAGCACTTTGTATAACTCGTCGGTGCTTACGTCGTCAATAATGCGCTTGGTTTGCTCCATGAGTACTTTGTACAAAAAACTCAGGTAACGTGAGTAGTATTCAGGCGAATCTTCAACAAGCAATATCACCCTAACCTGCCCAAGCTGCGTATCGTTTTCAACGTTTAGCCTGTCTTCGAGCATTTTAATCATCGCAAAGAAAATGTTGGCATCGCCATTCCAAACAAAAAGCTTATCAATATAAGGTATTTTATTTAGGATGTTTGAATAGTAAGCCGCATCGGTGCTGTTGTTGAGCAATAAAAAAATGGGTATAAATGGGTAAGCTTTGTTAATTTCTTCGCTAACACTCAGAGGCAGTTGTTTGTCAACGCCAACCATGTAAATGATCAAGTCGAAGTGTTTAAATTTCAGTGTGTTTAATGCCTGTTCGAGAGAAGTTGCTCCGGTTATTCGCGGGAAAGTAGTGAGGTTAAGATGACCATATTGCCCCAGCATATGCTCTGTAAACCGACCTTCGCGCTCGATGGCATAAGCATCGTATAAGCTCGAAATCAACAAGATTTCGGCAACCTTATACGGCATAAGATCGTGGTAAATATCACGGTTGAAGGTGTTTGTGTTTAAAAACCGCTGCAAAAAGCTACTCGAAACCACGCCATTGGCAGTTGCATTGGCTTTTCGTTTCGATTTTTGAATCGACTTATCAGAAGACTCCATAGAGTTTAAATACAGCAGCAAATTGCGCAACAGACTGTCGAGCAGGAAATTCTGCTCCAAAGGCATGAGCGCCAGATTTTGGCTCTGATTGCGGCCCATACACAACTGAATAAACCCCGTATTTCCAGCATGTGTGGTAAAATGATGTTGCTGACACACCACCTCATCAGAAAACTCATTAGAACTAAAAAGTTCATCGTTGTACATAAATTTAAGACCCACCGGCACTTGAAGCATCTGGCTCACGTCGATGGTTTGCACAATCTCTTCAAAAGTATTTCGAATTGATTTCTTCTGCCGAAGTATTTTATCCACCTTTTTAATAATTTCAAGAAGGCTGATATAGCGGAAGTTCTGGCTTTCTGTCATCGGGATTTCAATTTTTTCCTTACAAAGGTAAACGGATTTCTGTGAAATTAACCTCTACAATTTCAAATTGACATTTTAATTGTACGTCAAAAATAGCCATCACCTAAAATTATCTACTTTTAACGCCACGATGAAAATAGGGGCAAAAAACATACTTGGAGTTACAACAATACTTCTGATCTTGTTGCTGCACGGGCTGTTGACGGGGCAAAATGAAAACAAGTACCACGCCGCTAGTCTGCGCCATGACAATGACATTAATTTTTCGACAGATTGTTATTTCACGTCTGGTGTAGAGATACATTGGGTTGCTCCTTTTATAAAAAAGTCTCCGCTGAACTACCTCCTGTTGCCAGCTCCGAAAAAAGCTACCAGCTACTATGCGCTGATAATTACGCACCACATGTATACACCCAAAAAAATATTTACCCCCGACGTGGTACCACACGATCATCCCTATTCGGCGTACCTGCTTGTGGGACAGTCAAAAACATCATATAATCCGCTTAAGAAAAATAAAATAACCTCATCCATTCAGCTGGGAATTATTGGCCCAGTGGCTGGCGGATATGAAATTCAAACCGTCTTGCACAGAAATATTTCCATTGCCGATCCTGCCGAAGGATGGCAAAATCAAATACAAAATGACCTCCTGCTTCAGTACCAAGCTCAACTTGAAAATGCAATAATCGACCTAAAATATCTGGAATTGATTTCAAATCTTCGCGTTGATTTGGGGTTACCACAAACACAGGCCGTAGTTGGCGTAAGCATGCGCTCAGGCTGGTTTACCGACTACTTTTTTGGCCCCGAAACGCTGGGGATAAAAAAATGGCAGGCTTATGGCTTCGTTGCGGGTGACATGCATTTAGTTGCCTACAATGCCGTGCTTCAAGGCGGATTGTTTAATCCAAACAACAAACATGTACTAAATGATGTGAACCCTGTTTTCTGGCATTTGAGATATGGTGTGTCTGTAGTTCACAAAAAGCTCAGCGTTAGGTACGAGGTAAACGTAAATACGCCAACTTTCGCCCAAGCCCTCTGGCATCACTGGTCGGCGATTACAATCATGGTAGCTTTTTAGTCCAAACTGTTTATAATCATTACATATTGTTTTCCAGAAGTGCCCATCAGACCAACATTTTGTAATTTCGCTACCTTAGAAATTATTCCGACATGATCAGAATTGCATTGGTTGACGAACATCCGGTGGTATGCGATGCCATAGCTGCTTTACTTAGCGATGCTGAAGATATTGAGCTGACCTTTACAGCCCATTCGGTGGAAGAGATGATACGAAAAAACAACGAAAACCACGTGCATATCGGCTTACTGGTTTATTACAATCCTGATCAAAAAGACACCGAAGATGTGAAGCTCCTCACCCAGCGTTATCCCAAAATTAGGGTGCTAATTCTTTCGATGTACAACAACGAGACTTTCATATTAAGGATGATAAAGGCAGGAGCCAAGGGCCACCTTGCCCGCGACACCAACCGCTCCGAAATGTTAGAAGCAATCTATACGTTGCGCAACGGTTTTGAATATTATGCCAAAACCATCACCAACATATTATTGGCCAGTTATCTGAGCGACAAAGACATAGACAATACAGAAAAAGAAAATCGCCAAAAAGACTTGTCGGATCGCGAGATGGAAGTACTGAAACTCTTTGCCGAAGGCATGTCGAACCGATGCATCGCCGAAAAACTGTTTATCAGCGTGAGAACCGTAGAAACTCACAAAACCAATATCATGAAAAAGATCAACCTGAAAACAACGGTTGATTTGGTTAAATTCGCGATAAAAAACAACATTATCGAGTTGGATTAATGCTGGAGTAGCTTTTTCAAAGGGAACAAAAAACAGGCTTCGCCAGATGTCAGTAATAGCTCAGTAAACAAATGAGCAACAACAAAACCACTCCTTCACAGCGCTTTATTGCTCATTCAACCTGCGCCAAATAATGTCTTTTAACTCCACAAGGCCATAGTTAGTTATTGATGAAATAAACACCACAGGTAAATCGTCGGGTAAATTAGGTTTTATTTCGGCAATAAGTTCATCGTCAAGCATATCTGATTTTGAGATGGCTAAAATGCGCTGTTTGTCAAGTAATTCGGGGTTGTATTGCTGCAATTCGTTTAGCAAGATTGCGTACTGTTCAGCAATGTCATCAGCATCGGCAGGCACCAGAAAAAGCAAGAGTGAATTTCGCTCAATATGTCTTAAAAACCTTAATCCCAGACCTTTTCCTTCGGAAGCACCTTCGATAATGCCGGGAATATCAGCCATCACAAACGACTGTTGATCGCGGTAAGCCACGATACCCAAATTAGGCACAAGCGTTGTAAAAGGATAATCGGCAATTTCGGGACGTGCTGCCGACAATACCGACAACAGTGTTGATTTTCCTGCGTTGGGAAATCCAACCAAACCTACATCTGCCAGTATTTTTAGCTCGAAAACGATGGCAGCCTCTACGCCCTCTTCACCAGGTTGGGCATACTTAGGTGCTTGATTTGTAGAAGTTTTAAAATTAACGTTGCCCAGACCGCCACGACCACCCTGAAGCAAAACAACCATTTCTCCGTCATGCGTGATCTCCCCAAGCATTTCGCCCGTTTCGTTGTTACGTGCAAGCGTACCCAAAGGAACCTGAATAACAATGTTTGCCGCACTGGCTCCCGTGCGTTGCTGGGCGCTGCCATTTACGCCATTAACGGCACGCAGATGTCGTGTGTAACGCAAGTGCAGCAGCGTCCACATTTGAGCATTGCCCACCATTACCACGTCGCCGCCTTTACCGCCGTCACCGCCATCAGGCCCGCCAAAAGCAATATATTTCTCGCGTCTAAAATGAACCGAACCGCCTCCTCCATCGCCTGAACGACAAAAAATACGTACATAATCAACAAAATTTGAGGTAGCCATGGCGAAGTTAGATTAATTCAAAAAAATTCCGTTTCTGTTTTGCAAAAGTGTAAAATATACCAACATGACCGCACGGGAGAACCAAAGACTATAGCATATTTACGCTTAGTTTTATTTCGATCCACAGATCAGCCTTAAAGTTAGCCTAAAATATCTTACTTTTGCCTACTGATTTGGTGAGTTTAAGCGCACATTTCCAGATAAACAGCCGAACTCATCAACCACAGTTTCTAAAAAATCAGGTAATATGCAAAAAGGTAAGCCGATAATCGACAAAGAAAAAAAAATTAGGGTGGGTATTACCCATGGCGACATGAATGGAATTAGCTATGAAATCATCGTAAAAGCGTTGGCTGACGCCAGAATTCTTGAGATGTTTACCCCTGTTATTTATGGTCTTACGCGTGTGTTGTCGTACAACCGAAAAAACCTAAATGCCAACGACTTTAACTACAATACCGTGCGTGATGCTTCCTACCTCAAAAGCAGAAAAATCAACCTGGTAAATCTGTCGGAAAACGAAATAAAAATTGAGTTTGGGAAATCTGTCGACAAAGCAGGGCAATTTGCCCATGATGCATTAAAACATGCCGTAAACGACCTAAAATCAGATAAAATTGATGTCGTGGTAACAGCACCCATTTCGAAAGAAAACATCCAGTCGGAGACTTTTAATTTTCCAGGACATACGGAATATTTTGCGAGCGAATTCAACAGCCCTGACTATTTAATGCTTATGGTATCCGACACCCTGCGGGTAGGGACCATTACAGGGCATGTTCCGCTAACCGATGTTCCCAAGCTGCTTACAGAGGATTTGATTGTACAGAAAATAAATGTACTACACCAATCGCTTGTTCGGGATTTTGGCGTGCAAAAACCTAAAATCGCCTTACTTGGGCTCAACCCACATGCCGGCGAGAACGGGCAAATTGGCAAAGAAGAAATCGATACGATTATTCCAGCTATAAATCGGGCAAAAAAAGAGGGTAAACTGGTGTTTGGCCCTTTTCCTGCCGACGGGTTTTTCGCTGGCGATTACCGTAAATTTGATGGCATCTTGGCCATGTATCACGACCAGGGACTGATTCCGTTTAAAACGCTCGCGTTTAACCAAGGCGTTAATTTCACTGCTGGACTGCCCATTGTGCGCACTTCGCCAGCACACGGAACAGCCTATGACATTGCAGGACAAGGAATAGCATCGGAAGAACCGCTGCGCAACGCCATCTATCTTGCCATCGACATACAAAACAACCGGACACAATACGATGAAGTAACGGCCAATCCGCTTCAGTTGGGTCTGCTACGTGAAAACGGTAGACACAAGGAAGATAATTCTGAAATCGCCGACTTGCTGGATTAGGTATTGATTTCACAATCAACTTTTTCGTTACAAAACAG
>CAYWNI010000125.1:0-8479 GCA_964459525.1 uncultured Lentimicrobiaceae bacterium
GGACAATCTTCTGTAGCTGTAGTTCATGAGATTCAATACAATGGGTTGCTTGTGTTTTATCATGTCGCCATGCAGCCTGAAGGGTGGATGCTCATTTCGGCTACCGATGCGGCCATTCCTGTTCTTGCATACTCAAAATCTGGGATATTTAATTCCGAAAATCTTGGCGAAAATACCGCGGCTTGGCTTGCTCAGTATGAAAAAAAACTGGAAGAGATAATGCAAACGAAACTTGATCCAACTGAAGACATTCAACAACAGTGGGAAGAAATGCTTGCCGTTAACCCAAACAATATTTTTCAACAAAAAAGAAATAAGGGTGTTGAGCCATTTGTAACTACAACTTGGAATCAGGGTAGGTATTATAACGATGGTTGCCCTGCTGATCCTGGCGGCCCTGGTGGTCATTGTTATGCAGGATGTGTGCCCGCGGCTATGGGGCAAATTTGTAACTATTTTCGGTGGCCTGAATCTGGACTAGGGCAATATGCCTATTACGATTCGGTGTATGGCACGCTTTCAGCCGATTTTGGAAACACAGTCTACAGGTGGGATGAAATGGCTGTTTCTCTGAACAGAACTAACCTTGCTGTGGCTGAATTGCTTTATCATCTTGGTGTTTCATGCGATTTGGTTTATGGCCCTGATGGGTCGGGTATGTACAATCATAAAGCGGCCTACGCTTTGAAAACCTATTTTAAATACGATCCATCGACGGCGTATGTATACCGCGATAGCACCAACATGGATTGGGATAGCTTGCTCGTCACCCATCTCGACAAAAAAATTCCTTTGTACTATGCAGGCTGGTCAGTGCCCAATATCAATGGCCATGCCTTTGTTTGCGATGGATACCAGGAGGGTAGCTATTATCATTTCAACTGGGGATGGGGAGGTTCAAACGATGGTTATTTCTACACTGATGCGCTTAATCCGGGTGGGAGTAATTTCAACCTGGCTCAAGAACTCATTATTAACGCAGTACCCGACTCTGTTGATTACAACTATCCGAAAGGATGCAGTGGGTTTTCTGCGTTAACAACCACCAATGGGACAATTGACGATGGGAGCGGACCTCTTTATGATTACGAATCTGGTGTTGCCTGTGAGTGGCTCATAACTCCTGCCGATTCGGTTTCGTCGGTTGCGCTTGATTTTCTTAATTTTGATGTAGCAGCCAGCGATACGCTTTATATTTACAGTGGTAATAGTTCTGAATCGCCGCTCGTGGTAGCCCTTTCCGGTGATAACCTACCTGATAATCTGTTGATTGAAAATGATGATGTATTTCTGAGGTTTGTTTCGCTAAACAATTCAAGTGCTGACGGCTGGCTTTTGGCTTATACTTGTGCAATACCTGTGTATTGTACTGCAAATGAAATGATGACCGCTGTTTCGGGTGTGTTTGACGATGGCAGCGGCCCACGCGATTACCACAATGTAACTTCGTGTATGTGGATGATTGCGCCACCAGACGCAGAAGTGATTGAGTTGCAATTTTTGAATTTTGAAACGGAATCTTTGGTTGATGTGGTAACGGTTTACGATGGAAATGAGGTGGTTGGTGAATTTTCAGGCAGCGAAATACCGCCAGTACTAAAAGCATACAGCGGATATATGTTTGTTGTGTTTAGCACAAATTTTGACATCACTGCTCCAGGTTGGAGTGCTTCTTATACTACTGATTTGGTTGGTTTTGAAGAAAAATCCGATGTCAACAAGCGAATTAGCATTTTTCCTAATCCTGTTTCAGAATTGTTGTATGTTGAGCTTCTATCTGTTGAAAATGAAGTAACTATTGAGCTGTCTGATGGATTTGGTCGGGTGCTTTTAAAAACCACTTCAGTCGACGGGAAGGCTAGGTTCAACTTGTCGGGAATAGCTTCAGGAATTTACTTTTTACAAGCTAATAATTCAACTTTTAATGAAGTGATAAAAGTCGTGGTGAGGTAAACAATTTGACCGTCCTATTGCTGCACCTACTTTGTTATCTTTGCCGACACTAACAATACAGCTATGCAAACTACCGACAGATTACAATGGTTGCCTACAACGCTCAAAGAGGTTAAAGAACGTGGATGGGAGCAGCTGGATGTAATAATGTTTAGTGGTGATGCATACATCGATCACCCTTCGTTTGGTACGGCTGTTATTGGCCGTGTACTCGAAAGTGCTGGTCTCAAAGTGGCTATAGTGCCACAACCTAACTGGCGTGACGATCTCCGTGACTTTAAAAAGCTGGGTAAACCCCGGTTGTTTTTTGGAATTTCTGCCGGGGTGATGGATTCGATGGTTAACCACTATACCGCCGGAAAACGTTTGCGCTCAAACGATGCGTATACGCCTGGAAATAAATCAGGACAACGGCCTGATTACCCAACTGTAGTTTATTCAAAAATTCTCAAAGACCTATATCCTGATGTGCCTATCGTTGCAGGTGGCGTTGAAGCTTCGCTCCGGCGGTTAACCCATTACGACTATTGGCAGGACAAGTTGCTTCCTTCGATGATTGCGCAAAGCAAGGTGGATTTAATTGTCTACGGAATGGGGGAGAAGCCCATTTTGCAGGTCGTGGAATTGATAGAAAAAGGAGTGCCTTTTGAAAAAATAAACACGCTACCACAAACGGTTTTTAAAGTGAGTAGCCTTGACAAAGTTCCGCTAAATAAAAAATGGGAAACTTTTGAGTTGAGTTCGCATGAGGAGTGCTTACGCGACAAGGTTGCTTTTGCACGTAATTTTAAAACCATTGAAACAGAGTCGAACCGCATACATGCCCAGCGCCTGATACAGCAGGTTGGAAATGAATGGGTCGTGGTGAATCCGGCCATTCCCTGGTTGGAAGAAAACGAAATTGATTTTGCTTTTGATCTGCCTTACACCCGACAACCTCACTACAAGTACCAGTCGAAAGAGCCAATTCCGGCCTACGAGATGATTAAGTTTTCGGTGAACATGCACCGTGGCTGTTTTGGAGGATGTAGCTTCTGTACCATTTCGGCGCATCAGGGTAAGTTTATTTCATCGCGCTCCGAAGGCTCTATCCTCGAAGAGGTAAAAAAAGTAGCTCAACTATCTGGTTTCAAAGGCCATTTGTCAGATTTGGGAGGCCCTTCGGCCAATATGTACCGTATGAAAGGAATCGATTTGAAGCAATGTGAGGCATGTAAACGTCCTTCCTGTATTTTTCCGAATGTGTGCGATAACCTAAATGCCGACCACAGGCCATTGCTCGATTTATATCAAAAAGTGAGCGACTTGCCTGAGATAAAAAAAATGACCATTGGTAGTGGTATCCGTTACGATTTGTTGATGCCTGAGCGCAATAAAAAAGGTGGTGCCGAAATGGATGAGTACATTAAAACGGTGGCTGAAAAACATGTTTCGGGCCGACTTAAAATTGCTCCTGAACATACCGCTGATGAAGTGTTGAAGATGATGCGAAAACCTCCGTTTGCACTGTATCATAATTTCAAGAAGAAGTTTTTGAAATATTCGGAGGATGCCGGGCTTAAGCAGCAAATCATTCCTTATTTTATTTCGAGTCATCCGGGTTGTGCTGAAGCCGACATGGCTCAGCTCGCCGTTGATACCAAAGAGGCAGGTTTGCAGCTCGAACAGGTTCAAGATTTTACGCCAACACCAATGACCACCGCCACGGTAATGTATTATTCTGGCATAAACCCTTATAATTTGAAACCCGTGTACTCAGCAAAATCGGCTACCGACAAGAAAGCGCAAAACATGTTTTTCTTTTGGTACAAACCCGAATTCAGGCAGTTGATTAAGAAAAGATTGGTACAGCTCAAACGTCCTGATTTGGCTGCAATTTTGTTGGGTAAGAAAAACTAAACCATGTTGGTAAAAACAGCTTGAACATCTTCGTCTTCCTCGATTTTTTCGAGCATCTTGTCAATGTCTATGAGCTGTTCTTCCGAAAATTCAACAGGTGTGTTGGGGTAGCGCTGCAAGCTTGATTTTTTTATTTCGATTCCCAAGTCTTCGATGCCTTTCATCAATGCGCCAAACTGGCTAAATTCGGCATAAGCGTAAACCACACCTTCATCTTCTTCAATTTCTTCAAGGCCAAAGTCGATGAGTTCGAGTTCGAGCTCATCTAAATCCATGTCTTCTTTCTTCTCAAATTCGATAACTGACTTGCGTGTAAACATAAAATCGAGTGAGCCGGAAGGTACAAACGCCCCGTTTGCCTTGTTAAAATAGCTGCGTATGTTGGCAACAGTGCGTGTGGTGTTGTCGGTGGCGCATTCTACAACCACCAATATGCCGTGAGGGCCTTTGCCTTCGTAAACTACTTCAACTATTGTTTCAGAATCTTTTCCTGAAGCACGTTTAATTGCGGCTTCAATGTTGTCTTTGGGCACGTTATGGGCCTTTGCATTTTGAATAGCGTTGCGCAACTTTACATTGGTGTCAGGATCAGGTCCGCCTTCTTTTGCGGCCATTGTGATAATCTTTCCCAGTCTGGGGAAAATTCGTGACATCTGCCCCCATCTTTTCATTTTCGCAGCTTTGCGGTATTCAAATGCTCTTCCCATCTAATTATTATTTTTAATGATTTTCAGGCTTCAAAATTATTAAATCCTGAACAAAAGTTACATGATCTGCTTAATTTTGTTCACTTTCGGCAATGAACATTTTGTGATAACTGGTTAATAAGGCTTTATGATGACCGAATACGAGTACGACATGGTTGCCTAACGGATTTTTTAGCAATTGTTCTAGCGCTTCTTTGTCGTCAGTAACAACATCAAGTTGCGTTCTGCATAATAGCGGCGACTGACCGCTGCCTACAATTTGGCCTTCTGTAATCCAGATTTTGTCCAGGTTCTTGCCGCCAATTCTCAAGAGTGTACATGGCTGCGCATTCACGAAACCACGAATACCAATGCCAATATTTGTTTCAAAATGGGTGAACAATTCAAATTTGTCGGTCATTTCGAAATCAATTGTACAGTGTGCCAGCCGCAAAAATCCTTTGGACGGATCTATTTGTGCAGGATTGGCCATCCATACATGGGAATTCAAAAGGTATTTTGCCCAAAGCATCCCAATTGCGCTGGGCAAATCGCCTTCGCAACCGGCAATAATACCATCGTTGTTGAGTTGCGCCAGAGCAAAACATCCCGTTGTTTTGTGTCGTTCTACTATGTCGAAACACCTAACTGTTAGAGCATTTAACGCATGTTTTTCTGCTGCTTCTTGCAATGCAGTGTAAACATCAGCTGATTTTTTGAAATCGTTTTGTTCAGGACCGCTAATTATTTCGGCATGGGTGATGAATTGCTCAACTACGCTAAGGTTTTTTGAGGAATCAGCATGGTTTATGCTCTCATCCATTTCTTCCATGTTAATTTGAACCACTTTTGGTCCCCAGGTTTTTTTAACAATGTCGGAGGATTGCATGCTTGCGACAAGCCAGTCGGATGGTTCACCTACCAGCCCAATCCGCGACAGTTTCATTTTTTTATAAATCGAAACATGATGTGTCAGATCGGTGAGTTTCGCTAAACCAGCTATATCAGCTGGATCGGAAAAGAAGATGATATTGCCATTGACGCCGTCTTGCTTTAATCGAGCTAGTATTTCGAGTGATGCGGGCAGTGAATTGTTGTTGGGATGAGCAATTAGAAAAACCGGGAAATTGTGGTTACCTTTTTCGCTATCAATTAGCTCTAAAACTTTGTTCTCGCATCCTCCGGTTAGTATCAGAAAAAACGGGGGATCATCTGTTTCGATTTCCTTGTCGTGAACCATTTTTCCATTCAGTCGTTCCAACATTTCAAACCATGTCAGTCCAATTTTTTGGAAATCTCCATGTTCGGGTGAAAAGGAGGCTACAGGCATAAAAGCAAAAGCATAAGATGATTTCATCATTTTCTGATTTTTAAAGCAAAGATAAGATTTAAGCGTAAAGAACAGGCTTTAAGGCCTATTTGTGATTTGCTTTTTTGAGAACGATGTCGTTTTCGTTCACCCCCAAGTGGTGTGCGATTACGGGGCATTTTGCTTTTAGCAGGAAGAACACGGGGCGCTTTGACTCTGAAAGTGTTTCGTAGTTTCCCTGACCTTTACTGATAATCATGTCTGCATTTTTAAATACCTCACGGAATTCAGCGCTGCAATCATCCAAAATTATTCCCGGAGCATCTGAACCGGAAGAGATGATGGTAGCTATGTGATGAATGCCAGAAGCTAAAGCGTCTTCTCTGGTAACATCGTTTATTACCGGATGCTCGCGAACCACATATGTCACAGGCTTTTGGAGTGCCTGAATGAGTATTTTGTCGAAAACAGATTCTCCGGCGTTATCGCCGAGATAGAGGATAGATTGGGCTGTGGATAGTGTTTTGATAAACTCATCCAAGTGACAAATGGCCAATGACTGGTTAAGAATCGTTTTTAAATCTTCTTCCATGTCGAAAGCCTTGCTCATTCCCAAATCAATTACATTTCCAGCGATGGCTATTTTTATGGCTGTAAGCAGTTTGGTGTTGCTTTTTTGCATTTTGGTTTCCAGCTCACTGTAAAGCGACAATGCTTGGGCAATGTGGTCTGCTTTTTGGGTTTTATACGGATCGTAGTTGCCTGCGATGTCGCGGATGGTTTTGTAGATTATTTTCCCCATTTCGGGAGGAGTGCTTTCGATGGGAAAGGAAGCTATTTTAGCACCAACCTCATCGAGCATTTTTTTTATGAGGATTTCATTGTCGGTGGCAATGCGACCTGTGGCAAGTGTTTGTTTAATAAAACAAGGAATGCAATCGAGATAAGTTCTCATATTGAATGGGGTAAACGACAAAGATAATTATATCACCGATACCTTTTTTTGAAAGATATCGGTGATGGTTATTTTAGTTAATGATTGAAATATTCCAAGATTTGTGCTGAAGCATTTTCAGCAGCTTTGATGAGTGGGTAGCCAGCCGGCGAAGCAGTTAACAAAGGGTGCGTTCCAATTTGCGCTGTTAGAATAGAGTTGATACTCATGCGGTTTTGAATGATTATACCAATCATGTTGGTTAGTTCTCCAATCGAAAGTCCGCCGGCAACTTCACCACCTAAGATAACGCCTGATTCTTTACCTACTATTAACTTAACCATTTGTTTATGGGTGTCGTTTAAGCTGCCAGGATGCCTGTCGATGCCTTCAAAAACGCCGGTAATAATGTCAAAGCCTTCGCTTCTGGCAACGCTTTCGGTTAGACCAGCTACGCCAATACCTGTATTGCCAATGGCTGTGGCAAAGATGGAAATAGTACCGCTAAATGTTTTTATAGCTGATAGTTTGTATAGGTTCATTCCTGCAATGCGTGCTTCAGCACAAGCTGTTGATGCCAACATAATAGGACTAGGTTTGCGGGTCACAAAATCGCGTTTTTCGGCACAATCGCCAATGGCAAAAATATCGGGGTCATTGGTGCGCATGTATTCGTCTACTTTTATAAAACCAGTATCGCTTACAGGCAAACCTGCATCTAAGGCCAGTTGGGTGCTAGGCTGATATCCCATGGCTATAACTACGGCGTCAATATCAATAGAAGATCCGTCTTCAAAAACCACTTTTTCGGCTTTTTCGTGACCTTGAATTTCTTTAACTCCCATACCCTTTATTACTTTTACGCCACGCGCTGTAAGCAAGTTCTCTGCAATAGCACCAAATTCAGGATCGAAAGCTAGGCCAAGTATACTGGGGAGTTTTTCAATCAAAATGACTTCAATTCCAGTTTTTTGAAGTTCATCTGAAAGCTCAACACCAATAAAACCGGCACCGATTACAGCAACCTTCTTACATTTTTTTATTTGCTCTTGCATCAGATCAAGGTATTCCTTGTCTTTTGGAACATAAAAAACCTGTTTTAATTCACTACCATTCAGCCATTTGGGGTGTGTAGGTGTAGAACCTGTCGCCAAAATAAGTTTTTCGTAAGTGATGATTTCACCACCAACCAAAATAACTTGCTTTTCAGTACGATTAATTTTATTTACCTCGCTATGTATTACTTCAACGCCCAAGTTGTCGAATGCTTTCTCGGCGGGGAGTATATTGTTGCCGGTTGAGTTTACCGATCCAAAAACATAGGGTATGCCGCAAGGAATGAGTGTTTGCTGGTTGCGGGTAATGGCCAGAACTTTTTTGTTTTTATAAATGCGTTTTGCAGTTGTGGCGGCAACCATGCCTGCCGCGCTGCTTCCAATGATTAAAACATCTGTCGTCATGTGATTTAATTTTTATGATTGTACGGTCTTCTGATTTGCTTCGAAAACCGATGCAAAGTTAATGAACCATGGTTCAATATATGGGTTTTGAGCCGGTTTAGTGTTTGACATATATCACATTTAGATGAGATATATACTGAGGCATGTTTGGTTATGTTGTGGACGAAAAAGGCTATCTGAATTGATCTGCAAACGAACTATTTTTCAACCATTTTAAATGGATTCGATTATCCATTCA
>CAYWNI010000126.1:0-8475 GCA_964459525.1 uncultured Lentimicrobiaceae bacterium
CTGAAATCATTCATTATTTATCATAACCGACATGAAAATATTAATGGTTCTCGACCATGAGTTCCCGCCGGACATCCGGGTTGAAAACGAAATAGAAGCGCTGGTAAAACAAGGACATGAAGTGCATGTTGCCTGTTATACCATGAAAGGGAAACCCGCCAGCGACACGCACCTCGAAGCACATATCCACAGGAAACCAATAAGCAAACTGATATACAAAAGCAGCGTTGGCTGTTTGAAATTTTCGTTTTATTTCAATTTTTGGCGCTCATTTCTTTCGGAGCTAACCCAACAGTTTCAATTTGACGCCATACATGTGCACGACCTTCCGCTGGCACAGGTGGGTTACGAAATTGCTCAGAAACAAAAAATCCCTTTTACGCTGGATTTACACGAAAACTGGCCTGCGTTACTCAGCATGGCTACCCACACAAAAACCATCTTGGGCAGGCTACTTTCATCGAACAAGCAATGGGAAAATTACGAAATAAAGTACACCGAACTAGCCAACCATGTTATTGTAGTTGTTGATGAAGCAAAAGAAAGGCTGACGAACTTGGGTATAGATACCGCCAAAATTGTGGTGGTTGGGAACACGCTAAACTTGGATCATTTTGACTTGCCTTCAGTTCCTAGGAATACTGACAAAACTGTTTTGGCTTATGCAGGAGGCGTAAGCATGCACCGCGGACTTCAGTTTCCAATTATGGGACTAAAAGAGCTAAAAAACCTAAAACCAAAGGTGGAATTATGGATTATTGGCGATGGCAGTTATGTTGAGAACCTAAAAAAAATAGCCAGAGATCATGAAGTATCAGACCATGTAGTTTTTTTCGGATGGAAGCCATATAGCGAAATGCAACAGCTTATTGCCAAGGCTCATATCTGCCTGATACCTCACATAAAAAGCGACCATACCGACACAACCATTCCGCACAAAATATTCCAATACATGTATGCCGACAAACCAATTGTGGCTTCAGATTGTGCCCCGATAAAACGGATTGTAGAAGCCTCGAAATGCGGACTCATTTATCGCTGGAATCAGCCACAAGAATTTGCTGCTTGTATTAAAGAAATTGAATCTAACCCCACCCAATTGGAAGCTATGATCGCAAACGGAAAAAAAAACGTGCTATCGGATTACCTGTGGGAAACTGACAGCAAACGACTTAACTCAATATACCAATAGCAGCTATGGACAACAAGAAGATTTATGAGCAGTTTAACTGGGAAAAGCTTCAGACAGCAGACCTTAAGGAAAAAACCAATCTTGTGTTTGAGTTTTTACCAGCTGACGTAAAAACCATCCTCGATGTTGGCTGTGGAAACGGCGTTATCACCAATGAGCTAGCAAAAAAGTATGACGTTACCGCCGTGGACAGAAGCTCTGCGGCACTCAAATATGTAAACACAAAAAAAATACAATCTGGCGCCGACCAAATCCCACTCCCCGATAAGTCGTTTGACTTGGTGTTTAGCAGTGAATTACTTGAGCATCTGGAAGATGATGTGTTAAAAAATACAATTAACGAGATAAAACGACTCAGTAAACAATATGTTTTCATCACGGTTCCAAATGCTGAAAACCCCAACAAACTAGCTATTAAATGCACAAAATGCAATTATGTTTTTAACAGACCCAACCACCTAAGAAGTTTTAAGAGCAAAGACATACGGAGCCTATTTAGCGACTACGACGTAGTAAAAACAGGCGTGTTTGGTAAAAAAGTAAGGTATTATAACAACGCATTACTTTCTGCTAAAAAGAAAATAACACCATCCACAGCTTGGATACCGTATTATTGGATATCCAAAGAAAAACGCAATGCCGTTTGCCCCAGGTGTGAGCATTCGTTTAGCTATCCGTATAAGTTTAATATGCTTAGCTCAGCAATTGACATGATTAACGTGGCACTCTCCCCTAAAAAACCATACTGGTTATTCGTTGTATTAAAGCAAAAATAATTGATCTATGGGCGTTATCCAAAAACAAAGTCAGTCGGGCACCATATACTCATACATCGGAGTCATTCTGGGTTTTATTACAACTGGACTTCTGTGGCCAAAGGTATTTTCCACAGATGAAGTTGGGCTTATGCGTATTCTGGTTTCGTATTCGGTATTGTTTTCGCAATTTGCAAGCTTTGGAGTAAATTCTATATCTGTAAAACTCTTTCCCTACTTTAGAACCAGCGATGGCAAACATCATGGTTTTTTGGGCTTAACTTCCCTTATTTCGTTGGTTGGTCTGGCCTTATCCATCTTGATCTTTGTTTTGCTCAAGTCGTGGATAGTCGATCCTGAAAAAGAAGGAAGTCAACTGATGAACACCTACTATTTCTTCATCGTACCGCTGATTTTCTTCACTTTGTTTTACAACGTTTTCGACACTTATTATAGGGTTCTTTACCGGGCTGTTGTGGGTATTGTTTATAAAGAAGTCGTTCAACGCGTTCTAATTCTGACTGTTGTGGTTTTCTATTGGATGGAATGGATAACCTTCCATCAAACAGTAATCCTGTATTGCATTGCGCTTATCGTGCCCACCATACTTATCATGATTTCACTACTGAGAGAAGGGCAATATTCGCTTAAGCCTGATTTTAGCTTTATTACGAAAAAACTACGCAATGAAATGATTGGCGTAGGTCTGTTCGGTATCATAGCTAGTTTTTCAGGTGTGCTTGCCTTAAACATCGATGTTATTATGGTAGAGCGACTTATCGATTTAAAAGCTGCCGGTATTTACACGATCACTTTCTTTTTTGCGTCGCTTATTTTAATTCCTCTACGCACAATGGGCAAAATTAGCTCTGTAGTCATTGCGGATGCCTGGAAGTCTAATGACCTAAAAACCATTGATGATATTTACAAAAAGAGCAGCATCAGCCTCAGCGTTATAGGTTTTTTATTGTTTTTGGGATTATGGGGAAACATCGACAATATCATGCACATTATTGGCGACAAGTACATGCCGGGCAGGTATGTCATTCTTTTTCTGGGCATTGCCAACCTCACTGAAATTGCGTTGGGTGTTAACCCTCACATTATTCTAAATTCAAAACATTACCGGTTTTTAAGCTACTTCTTAGTCGGTTACGCACTTCTGCTTATCATAACCAACCTATTGTTTATTCCAATGCTTGGTATTGCAGGTGCCGCACTGGCCTCCTTGCTTTCAAAAGTGATTTATGGATTTGTAAAGTATGCATTCTTACTTAAAACCTATCGCTTGCAACCCTTCGACATGAACTTTTTAAAGCTAATCGTTATATCGCTGGCGGTTTACGGTGTGTCGTTGTTGTTGCCAGCAGCGCCAAACTACATTGTCGACATAGGTATTCGGGGTAGCCTTATTCTAATTTCATTTACGGGTTTGGTTTACTTTTCGCATATTTCTGAGGACATAAACCAACGGATAAACTCGTTAACAGTATTGATTATCAGCGTATTTAAAAAGTAACTAATCTTTCTATCTGATTTTTGTTACTTTTGTCTTCAATTTAGAAGCTTTAGGATGAATGAATTGATTAAAATTTGCTTTGTTGGAAGTGGTGCCATATCTACGGCAATGGCGAACATATTGGCTCAAAAGCCCAACCATGAAGTGCTGTTGTTATCGGTAGAGCAAGATGTTGTCGACTCCATCAGCAACGACAGAATCAACCGGAAATATTTCCCGAATGTGGTGCTGAACAGCAACCTTAAAGCTACCTTTGACAAAAACATCCTAAAAACAAGTGACATCATTTTTTTAGGAATACCTAGTAACGTGGCCGTGCGTTATGTTAGAGAAAACAAGCATTTGATCAGTGAATCGGCCATTATTGTGAACCTGGCCAAGGGATTTGGAGAAAACCAAAAAACCATACCTCAGTGTTTAGCGAAAGAAGTTCCAAATCAAATATTTAGCATGAAAGGGCCTTCGTTTGCCCGCGAAATAATTAACAATCTGCCAACTGGTCTTACAGTTGCCTCCAAGCGCACGAAAAGTTTTGAATTGTTCACCCGTATTTTTTCAAATACGTCCATCTACCTCGACTTCACTAACGATGTCATGGGCGTTGAACTAGCCAGCATCCTCAAAAATATTTACGCCATCATGGTTGGGATTGTAGATGCGCACTTCGACTCACCAAACCTGCGCTCATTAATTCTAACGAAGGCAATAAATGAAATGCGTTTTATCATCGACAAATTTGGCGGTGAGGAATTGACCATGTTTAATTATTGTGGTTTTGGCGATTTTACGCTAACTGCACTTAACGACCTAAGCAGAAACAGAACGCTAGGTCTGCTTATCGGAAAGGGATTTTTTACCGATTACATCTCTGAAAAAGTAGTGCTTGAAGGCAAAGTGGCCGTCAATGTTTTTGTTGAGGAAATTGCAAAAAAACGTGGTATAAAAACAAAAAACCTGATGCTCAAAGAGCTGTACAAAGTGTTTAACGACCAGAAATACGACATCAACAACTTCGTGTCGAACATCACAAAAATCTAGCGTTTCAGCATCTTATTGGTTACCATACCACCATTAATTGAGGTAGTTAGAAAATAAAGCCCTGTAGGTTTATCAGTAAGATTAATCTCGAAATTTCCATTTAGAGACTTTCCTTCTTCCACCAGATTCCCAGTCACATCGAACACACGGTAACTTGCCACAGATTCGCCTTCAGGAATTTGCACCGAAAACAATCCATTTCCTGGATTAGGGCTGACTTTTACAACCAACTCATTGTTGGGTTTGCTGGTTATTCCAACGGTGCCTTTTGTGTAAATAACAAGTTTTGGGCGCAACTGCTGTACGTCATGATTCGAAGAGGCAAAAACAACATTTCTATCGTAACCAGTAGTTTGTTCATCGTTTAGGCTAAGCATAAAACCGTGCGACTCCTCTTTGTTCAACAGCATGTCCTTAACCATTTCTGTAACATCGATGTCCAGATAATCTTGATTTTCAATGTTTGAGCTTGGCAACACAACACTATTCTCAGCGGAAACAGCGGGTTGATTATTCCAGTCGATTTCTTCCTCATTCCATGACTCCGTAATTCTGCTGATAAGCACGGCGTTTGATTTTCCGCCATTTACATGTCCTTCAATAAAGGCATAGGGATCGTGAAACAGACTTAGTTCAGCAAGGGTTATGGCAGAAGGATCGCTGTATTCCGACAGATCAAAATTGAGAAAACTCCGGGATAGACTAAGACCCTGATCACTATCAGAAACAGAGGCTATCAGGCTTTGGCTATTGGTTTTGCCAACACCATCAGAAGTTATAAACGCATCCTCACCAGATTCCCCGTCAGGCTGCAAGGCGCTCATGGAATCGGCAGGCAACTCCGTAACAAAAGTTATAACAATACTTGGGTGGAGGTTTAGATCAGGATGATCTGAAGAAGCAAAAACCAAACTTCTATACTGGGCTTCCTCGCTAAAGAGCTTAATCATAAAACCATCGCTGTTCTCAGGATGCCTAATCATATCGCGGATAATCGGCAAGATGTCTACATTTATAAAATCGGCAGAATCATTTTCGGGAGCAGGAATTACAATGGCGTTTGTGTTTGTTGTTGCTGGCTGGTTTGCCCATGTTACCGTTATATCTTCCCAATGTTCTGTTATTCTAAAAATCATGCCTGTGTTATCGCCGCCAATCGCAGAATGGCCAATGTGACCAGAAATGGGATTGTGATACAAATTAAGCGTGGCATCCAGCACCTTATAATCATTTCGTAAGGCTGAAAAATCAAAGCCAATCAGGCTCCTACCAATACCAAATTCACCGTAATAAGTCCAAACAGAAGAAATCAGGCTTTGGCGGGCGGCATCGGGCTCGTCGTTTACGATGTTTATATATGCATCTTTTAATAATTCGTGGCTAAATACCATTGTTACGGTATCTTGCGCAAAAACAAAACCAGAGGTCATAACCAACAGTCCGGCCAAACAATTTCTAATAGCCTTTTTCATTTTAATGGGATATAGAATTATAGGTGTCAAATATAATAAAAATCTCATCCTAAATCCACCACTTAGTTATTTTAAGGTATCATTTCAACCAAGTTTCTTGTAAGTTGCTTTCTGGAGTACTTTTTATAAGTATCCTTTTTTTCAACTGTTTGACTTGAATTTTGCCAATCATCAAACAAATCATGCAGGTAACTATACATCTCTTCTTCATCAGAATAAGAAAATATTTTTCCAGCAGAACATTCATCTATAATTAAAGCCGCATCACCTTTAACAGGACCAATCCCAATAATAGGTTTTTGTGAAGCCAGGTATTCAAAAAGTTTTCCTGTCAAAATACCCTCATTATGTGGCACATCTGGAATCGCAAGAAACAAGGCATCTGCTTGCTGCAAAAAAGCTATCGAGCTGTTGTGGTCAACGTGGCCTATAAATGACACGACGGATGACAGCGTTGAATCCTCAATCAAGCGGCGGTATTTATCACAAACACGTCCCACAAACTGAACAGAAATGGCTGTATTATTTTCGCAAACAAATCGATTCAAAGCATTTAGAAACCCATCAATATGGTAATTTTCGGCAAGCGTTCCTGTGTAGGTGATCACAAACCTTGTATTTTTCTCAACCGATTGCTGCTTAAAATCTTCCTCGTCGTAGCCATTTGGAATCACAACAATTTTCCCCCGTCCTTGGTCTGGCAATTTCGACTCAAAGAGTGCTTTTATGGAGCTACTTACCACAATAACGCTATCAGCATTCTTCAACACATTGAATTCCATTTTTTTATCAATGCGCTTTGCCCAGACACTGTGATACATTTTCTTGTAATAATAAATGTCTGTCCATGGGTCGCGCATGTCTGCAATCCACTGTATTCCAATCTCTTTCTTAAGTTTAAGTCCGATTAACTGAGTAGAATGCGGAGGACTGCTTGTGACAACGGTGGTGATATTGTGCTGACGAATCAACTCAACCGCTTTGCTGTAGGCATCCCGGTTCCACCCGATTCGGGCATCAGGAATAAAAAAATTCCCCCGAATGAAACGTGAAACTTTCTGTAGAAACCCCGGATTGTCTTCATTAGCAAAGCCACCAAAAGGGATTTCTTTTTTTGAAGCAAACTTTTTGTAAAAGCGAAATGGTTCGTGTGTTTTTGCCGTAACAACAGATAAATTGGAAGGGACATCACCCAACAGCGTGTCATCTATCAACGCATACGAAGATTGGCTAGGATCAACGGTCAACACAATGGGAAGCACATTAAATTCGGCCATGTATTTGGTAAACTTCACCCAACGCTGCACACCCCCTCCCCCGCTAGGCGGCCAATAATAGGTAATTACCAAAACTTTCTTCATGACGCTCGTTGTGGTTGGTTATTTAACTTGAAGACTTTGCTTTGATTTCTTGATGTAAATAAAAATCCCGACAACAACCAACAGTAGAATCAGCAAGGAGCTAACGAAAGAAATTCGCTCGCCAATGGTCCAGACAAGGGGTTCAAATTTAAACTCAACTTTATGTTCGCCTTCGGGAACTGCTAAAGCGCGCAATATGTAGTTCGATCTCAAATGAGGAACAGGCTCGCCATCAATGTATGCATTCCAGCCATTTGCATAGTAAATCTCTGAAAAAACCACCAATCCTGGTTTATTGGAACTAGTTTTGTAAACAATATGATTCGGCTGATAATCAGAAACCTGCACAACACCATCGACATTTTTACTAGCAGAGCCATTAATCAAATCGGCAAACCGAATATCCACCACCGCGGTATTTCTTAAGTCGTTGTTGCCCAAAGCAGCAATTTCTTCATCAGCCGAAGCCACCATAACAACTGTATCGACAAACCAAGCCGCACCATAAACAGCCGAATTAACAAGAGGTTGTGCCTCAGAATTGTAAATAACATATTTCGTGTTTAGCATATTCAGCACCTGTTGCCTATTAAACGCCTGATCAATTTTTTCGATGGTGGGCTGGTTTGAAAGGACATTGATTAGTGACTGTATTTCAGGTTGCAAATAATACTCTATAATATCTTGATAACGTTGTAGTTTCGCTCCGTGATATCCACCAATCGATTTATGGAAATAAGAAGTGCTTGCATCATTAAAGGTACTTTGGGTAATATCCAGCACCCGGTAATCGGGATTGGCATCACGCAAAATAAACTGATTGGCCTTGGTAGGCTGAAAAGGATTTTCTGCTTTTGATGCATTAATAAAATTATCGTCATTCAAATAGCGCCGGTTTACGCCAAACATATCAACTAAAATCAACAACGTAACTCCAGCAATAAGCCAAACCGCTTTAACTTTATTCCAGACAAAGGCAAAAATTAACCCGGCTGCAGCCATCACAAAGAAGAGGCTACGCAACACATCCGATTGAAAAACAGACGAACGCACAGTTTCCAAATTTTCCATGTAAGCAGCCACCTGAGCCCCATCCTGACCCCCCAACATAGATACAAACTGAGCTTCTTCCTGTGTA
>CAYWNI010000127.1:0-8463 GCA_964459525.1 uncultured Lentimicrobiaceae bacterium
AATGTACTTACAAACTTAGCTAATCAAGAATTATTGGCTGCTGAGTAGTAACAAAGCATGAAGAGCAAAGTGTACATTCGGAATTTAGCTAAATACCCAGAAATACCTCAGAGACTCCTTGAAAAATACTTATAATCAGGTTGTCCCAGGTTCACCCCGATAGCTATCGGGGGGTGGGCCCACTAACCATCAAGCCGCTGACAAACAAGTTAGCGGCTTTTTTTATCATGTACTACTGCTACATCCTTTTCAGTGAGAAACTTGACCGATTTTATATCGGGTCAACTATTTTGACGCCAGATCAACGGTTGGAGAGTCATTTGTTGGCGTATTATGGAAGCAAGAAATTTACAGCAAAGGCAAAAGACTGGATGTTATTTTACAGCATCGAATGTTACACAAAAGATCAGGCTCATAAAATTGAACTTTATATTAAAAGCATGAAGAGCAAAGTGTACATTCAGAATTTAGCTAAATACCCAGAATTATCTCAGAGACTCCTTGAAAAGTACTTATAATCAGGTTGTCCCAGGTTCACCCCGATGGCTATCGGGGGGTGAGCCCAAAAACCAATCGGAACCTCTGACAAACAAGTTAGCGTTTTTTTTTGCTTTTTTTGCTTTTCTATGTGTTCGGTAAAATTGAAAATTTGGTTTCGAGACGAACTGGAAACACATGCTATTGATGTTAGTTCCTTAAAAACCGGATTGTGTTTTCTGATTGTAAGTCAGAAAAAAGGCACTATTGCTGCAAAAGTGATTATAAAACAAAGGTTTTGTCCCGGAATATTCGAGTGTTCAGAGAAGTTCCGTTGAAATTACGAATACCTGCATCCCGCGATTGGTGCAGGTATTTCGTTTAAAAGTAGCGGTTTATTAACTTCAAGACATCGTTGCCGTTAGCCAGTATAAGCAGGCTAAACAAAATTACCATGCCTACTACCTGAGCCCTTTCGAGGAATTTGTCACTCGGTTTGCGTCGGGCAATAATTTCATAAAACAGGAATAAAACATGTCCGCCATCGAGGGCAGGTATAGGCAACACGTTGATAATGGCCAGCATAATCGACAAAAATGCCGTTAGCCGCCAGAAACTTTCCCAATGCCAGTAGGTAGGAAAAATGCTGCCGATGGTAATAAAACCGCCCACGCCTTCGTATGCTTTAACTTCGGGCGAAAACAGTAGTTTAAGCTGTTTCAGATAGTTGCCGATGCCGCTCCAAGTACGGTTGAAGCCGGCAGGTATGGCTTCCGCGATGGTATATTCTTTTTTGCTGAGGTTAAAAAACTGAGATAGATCACCCAGCGGATATACACCCAAAAGTCCACTTTCATCAAGTGTCATAGGCAAGGCTATGGAATCGTTGCCACGTTTTATGGCTACCAACACTGCCTCGCTTTTGTGTTTTTGAATCTCTTCTCTGAAATCATCAAAATAATTGATTCTTACTCCGTTTAGTCCCAGAATGGTGTCGCCCAACTGCATGCCGCTTTTCTCGGCAACTGAATTTTCGGCAAACTTAGCTGCAACAAAAGGTATGCGAACGCTAAATATCGGATTGCGGTGATGTACAAGCTTGTTCAGGCTTCCTTCGGGTAGCATAATTTCAACCCGGTGGCCATCACGGTCTACTTCAATTATCTTTACTTCGTTGAGTACCATGTTCATGGGGATTTTACTAAAATCCTCAATGTACAATCCGTCAAGTGCCATAATTTTATCACCTGGCAAAAAGCCCATTTCCATGGCCAGACTGTCGGGGCGAATACCGAATTTGTTGGCTTCGGAGGTGGGCAAATACTCATCGCCATAACTCGCTAGCATAGCGATATAAATTACAATGGCCAACACCACGTTCATGGTAACACCACCAAGCATGATTATCAGTCGCTGCCAGGCTGGTTTCGACCTGAATTCCCACGGCTGTGCAGGTTGTTTCATCTGCTCCTTGTCCATCGACTCATCAATCATGCCCGAAATTTTTACGTAGCCACCTAGCGGTAGCCATCCCATGCCGTATTCAGTGCCTTTGTAAGTGAATTTAAAAAGCGAAAACCAGGGGTCGAAAAAGAGGTAAAATTTTTCGACACGTGTTTTAAAAATTTTAGCAGCGAAAAAATGCCCAAATTCGTGTACCACCACCAAAATCGACAGACTCAGCAATAATTGAAGTATCTGAATGAGTATTTCCATGTTCTTTTTTAAGTTCTTTTAACAATTTGTTTTGCTAACTCACGTGCAATTCGATCAATTTCATCAAAATCATTTATTGTAGGACGTGTAATTAGCTGATGTCGCAACATCGATTCTTCTACAATTTTAGGAATACTTAAAAAGCCAATTTCACCGTGTAGGAATGCGTTTACGGCAATTTCGTTGGCAGCATTCAACACACAAGGCAGGCTTCCTCCTGTTTCCAGGGCTTGCAGAGCGAGTGCAAGATTACGAAATTTTTTCACATCTGGGCGCTCAAATGTTAACGGGCCGGCCTCTGTCAGCGAAAGCGGTTTTACCAACGATTGCATTCTTTCGGGATAGGTCATGGCGTATTGGATGGGAAGGCGCATATCGGGTCGGCTCATTTGTGCTTTGGTGGATCCGTCGGCAAAAGTCACTAATGAGTGCACCAGACTCTGCCTATGTATCAGTATTTCAATTTGATCGGGCTTTAAGTTGAAAAGCCAGCGGGCTTCTATGGCTTCAAGACCTTTGTTCATGAGCGTGGCCGAGTCGATGGTGATTTTATCCCCCATTTTCCAATGCGGATGCTGCAAGGCCATAATAGGAGTTACGGCAGCAAGGTCTTCGTGGTTTAGGTCGATAAACGGACCTCCGGAAGCTGTAAGTGATACATTGGTTATTAGGTTGTTACCTTCTCCGGCAAGGCACTGAAAAATAGCCGAATGTTCTGAGTCGATAGGTATAATAGGTGTGCGGTTCTCCAGCGCCAGCTTTGTCAGACTTTCGCCTGCCACCACCAGACACTCCTTGTTGGCGAGGGCGATGGTTTTTTTGTTTCGTATAGCGGCCACAATGGGTTTGAGTGCGGCAAATCCCATTATAGCCATAATCACCAGTTGAAAGCTGTCCATTTCCATTACCTGACTTAGTGCTTCATCGCCGGTATAAACCTTTATTGGTTCATTACGTAAAGCATTGCTCACAAATGTGTAGCGGCTTTTATCGCCGATAACTACAACATTGGGTTTAAACTTTATGGCCTGGCTGATAAGTAGTTCGTAATTGGAGTGGGCGGTTAGTATTTCAATGACGAATAAGCCGGGATGCGTATCGACAATTTGGAGTGCTTGTTTTCCTATGGAACCTGTCGACCCAAAAATGGCAACGGGTTTAGGTTGATTGTGCATAATTAAAGACAGGTTGTTAGTTAAAAATAATGTAGTCCTGAGGACGGATAGGAGAGCCGTTGTACCAGAGTTCGAAATGTAAGTGCGGGCCTGAGGTTAATTCTCCCGACTCACCGGAAATAGCAATGGCTTCGCCGGCCATCACATGGTCGCCTTCTACTTTGAGTAAAACAGAATTATGTTTGTAAACAGAAATTAAGTTCTGCTCGTGTTGTAGCACAATTACATGCCCGGTTTCGAGCGTCCAGCCTGCAAAAATTACCGTGCCTTCAAGCGTGGCTTTTATGGCCTCGTTGTAGGCAGCTACAATGTCAATACCGAAATGTTTTTCTGAAATCTGCATTTTAGAGGTTATTACACCCTGAAGAGGTGGAAAAAAGACAATGCTTTTAATGGAAGATTTCCCAGATCTGAAACGTGGTTCACTTTCGTTATAAAACAGATTATGCATACTTTGTTCTTCAAATTCAGCACGCAGTAAGCTGTCGCCTATCGATTTTTTATTGGTGATGGTATCGTATCGTTTCGACTTGTTAAGGGGGGGGGCAAGATCTTCTTCAATGGTGGTGTCGTTAAGTATGGCTCTTAATCCTTCAAAATATTTGTTTTGAAGTTGTAGATCATTCAAAAGCGAATCGGCCAGCAAATTTAATTTATAGAGTTCTTTTTTTTGGTCAATATCAGGATACCCGGGAATATATTGTTTTAAACCTGTGTTGGCAATAAGGATAAAGGTGAGGGAAGTAAAAACGATCATTAACCCGATAATCATAATGATCACATTTAGTCGGGTGAGTTTAAAAGTCAACCTTTCTTCGAAGGTTTCATCGTTGAGTACAACCAGCCGATATCTTCCACGAAGGTTTCTGAACCAGCGTTTCCCTTTTTTTTTTGATTTGGCCATGAATGAAATTATTGGGGCAAATGTACTAAAAGCTAACTTATATTGCCGAACCTTTTTTTGAGCACAATCTCGCTGTGTGCTGTTCTGTTTAGGTGATTTTTTGGTTTTAAACTAATTGTTTTTGCTGTTTGTACCAGATACCAGCTTCATTTTTAAAGAAAACCATTGAATTTTCGTAAACTCTGGCTACTTTTGCCAGCGATCCGAATACATGTGCTTTTTCGGAATGTGTTGTATTCATGTTATTATTACTTTGCAAGAATTAAGTTTTGTAAAAACAAATTGAGGTCATTAGGTAATAATTCATGTGAAAATCTGTTATTAAGAAAAACTGAAAAGTTGTACCATTTGCATAAATACCATAGGATAATCATTCTGGCAATCATGTCGCTAGTGTTGGTGGGAACTTCCTGCTCAACAAAAAAAAACACCTTTACTAGGCGGGCTTACCACAATCTTACTTGTCATTACAATGTATATTGGAATGGGATGATGAGCGTGCAGGACGGTGTTGACGATTTGAGTATTACTTCCAAAGACGATTATAATAAAATATTACCGGTGTATAATGTAGGTACGAAACAAGAGGCTACCGGATTATACCCCAAAATGGATCGGGCTATCAAGAAAGCTTCTATCGGTATTCAGCGCCATAGCATGTATTTTGGTGGCAAAGAATATAACCGTTGGGTGAAAGAAAGTTATCTGATGATGGGCGAAGCTCATTTTTATAAACAAGATTACACCAGTGCGAGGCGGGTTTTTGATTTTGTGGCAAAAGAATATGAGAAATCACCTATTCATTATGAAGCGCTTCTATGGCTAGCAAAAACCTATGTTAAGTCGGAACGCTACGAAAAGGCCGAAGCCACGTTGAATCTGTTGCAGAGTAAACAAGACGATAAAGCCTTTCCGCTGCAAGTGGCTAAAGAGCTTCCGTTGGTTTATGCCGACTTTTATATTGCCCGGGGTGATTATGATTTGGCTTACAATTATTTACAACGTGGATTGGAGATTAATACCTCTCGCCAGTTGGTTACACGGATTAATTTTATTCTTGGCCAAATAAACCAACAGGAGGGCGACTTTGAAAAAGCTTCAGACTACTATGCCAGGGTAATTAAACGAAATCCTGCCTATGAAATGGCCTTTAAATCCAAATTAAATATGGCTCAATGCTACGATTATGGCTCCGGCGAGAGTAAGTATGTTAATAAGGTGCTTGCAAAAATGGCCCGAGAAACAAAAAACAATGATTACCTCGATCAAATATACTATGCCCTGGCACAGGTTGCCGAAAAGGACGGGAAAGACACACTTAACATTTTCTATTTAAGAAAGTCGGTAAGTTCAAGTACCAACAACAAGCTTCAGAAATCAACTTCAGCCCTAGAGCTGGCCGATAAATACTTTGAGAAGAGTAACTATATGCTAGCCCAGGCTTATTATGATACAGCAGTAACCTCGCTCCCACGCGATTTTCCGGATTATGCCACAATCAAGGCCAAAACAGATGTGCTTTCAGAAATTGTTGTGCACATGCAGGTAATTACAATGCAGGATAGCCTCCAATATTTGGCCTCACTCGACACCACACAGCTATATGCTATTATTGATGGCATGATTGCCGAATATGTTATAGAAGAAGAAAGGAAAGAAGTCGAAAGGGAAGACATGGAGCAGGGCGGCATTCAGTTTGTCGATCCCAACAAAAAAAGTAATAATCCCAATTTGAACACGGGTAAGTGGTATTTTTATAATGCCGCCGCTATGGGCTTTGGCCGCTCCGAGTTTCAAAAAAAATGGGGTACACGACAGCTCGAAGACAACTGGCGATTATCGGATAAAAAGTCAATTATGCAGTCGTTTGAAACTGATCTCACAGATGAAAGCGAACTCAATATGAGCGATAGCACTGCTGTGGCTGCCGCTGCTGCTGCAAAATCTAGTGGCAGCCCCAAAAGCCGAAGTTATTATCTGGCCGACTTACCCAGAACACAAGAACAAAAAGCCATATCTGACAGTATGATCGTTGAGGCTTATCATGCATTAGGGTTTTTATATCTTGAGGAATTGCGCGATTCTATAGCTGCGTTGGATACCTATACTGCCTTTCAAGAAAAATATCCCGACAATGTTTATCGGCTCGAATCGTGGTATGCTTTGTATAAATTGTTTTTGGTGAAACAGGAAAATGAAAAAGCGGAATTTTATAAAAACTTAATCCTAAGCAACTATCCTGAAAGCATTTATGCTAATGTTATTCGCGATCCCGACTATTTTGTAAAACTTGCTCAGGAAAAAGGAGAAGCGGCCTCGTTGTACGAAAAAGCCTATACCGCCTTTGATAAAGAGCAATATTATCGGGCTATAACTTATGCCGAGCGCGGCATTGAGCTTAACCCTGATGATACGGCATTGGTTCCTAAATTCTTATATCTGAGGGCAATGTCGCAAGGCGTGGTTGATGTACCTGATAGCATGTATGCTACATTGTATTACATCGCCGGCAAATATCCTGCTAGTTCAGTAAACCCAATTGTTCGTTCGGTGATGAAAACACTGGAAGATGATTATGGGCTAGGCTACGGAACCAAAACTCCTGTCGTTAGCGATTCGCTCGCCGTTGCCATGGCTAATTATAAATATACGCCTGAAGCTATCCACATGATAATGGTGGTGGTTACTTCACAGGAAGTAAACCTGAATGCACTTAAAATTAGGATTTCAGATTTCGACAAGAAGTATTTTCAGCTTATGCAGCTTAAGGTGAAGAGCCTGATGCTTGATAATGAACGATCGTTGGTAACTGTCGGAAGTTTTAAAAATGAAGCAGAGGTGCAGAATTACCTGCTGGCATTGAAAAACGATGAGTACGTAATGTCGGGGGTTAAAAGTGACGATTTCCGTGTTTATCCTATATCGATGAATAACTATCCTGTATTTTATAAAGATAAAAGTGTCGAAGGTTACAATGCTTTCTGGGAGAATAATTATCCCCAGCGATGAGCATGTTGTTTGTTAATACTAATCAAGTGCCATGAAAAAAGCAAAAGTCGGAAATGGTGATAGTCAGGTTCCTAATATTATAGCCCAGGGAACAAGTATAAAAGGCGATATAAAAAGCAACGGCGACTTCAGGATTGATGGATTGTTGGTTGGAACTATTGTGGCCAGTGGACGTATAGTAATAGGTGAAACTGGGGAAGTGCAAGGTGACGTAACTTGCCAAAATGTGGATGTAAGTGGAAAAGTTGCCGGAAATTTTACCATTGAGGAACTTACCATGCTGAAGAAAACATCCCGTTTCGATGGAAAAATTGCAACTGCACGGTTGGCCATCGAATCAGGTGCTTTATTTACAGGTGAATGTTTTATGGGCAACACCAACTCCACAAATGGAAATCAAAAATAAAAATAAACGCGAAAAAGGGGAAAGTGCCCTAAAGTTTTATGCCAAATACAGTACGCTGGCAGCACAAATGATTTTGATCATGGTGGCCGGTGCATTTGGTGGCAGAGCACTCGACAGCTGGATGGAAAACGGATTTCCTGTTTTTACGCTTGTGCTTACCATTTTGGCAGTAGCAGGTGCGGTTATCTATGCTGTGCGCGGATTGTTCAACGATAAATAACAAGTGCAATGAAAAAGGACTTTACCGATTTTCTAAAAAGTTTCACGCTGTATGTTTTTATCATAGGGGTTATATCCTACGCAATCAGCTTGTGGTTGCCTGAGGTGAGTATTTCGGAATTTTGGCCATGGATTCTTGTTTTCCAGTTTGGCTTTACTCTATTTGTTTATTGGCAGCTGGTTAACGAGTTCCGCAATCGATTAAGCAAGTTTTCAAATACACTGATGTTGGTAAATTTTGGTAAAATGTTTCTTTACATTATCATTATTATGGTTGTGGCTTGGTTTAATCGCGCTCAGGCTCCTTCCTTTGCCATTACCTTTTTGGTTTATTATGCATTGGTAACTTTTTTTGAAATAAAGAAATTACTCCAGCTAAAATAGTCCTTTACTTACCAGTTGATACTGAATAGGTGCGGATTAAGCACCCGTAAAGGTTCGCTTGCCTTAAGTGTTTTGATTATAAATAAGACCTGCCAGTTCAACAATCTCATTAAGACTCTTTGTTGTTCTGATTTATTAACTATTTTTAACAACTTGTTTTAAAAACGAAGGTA
>CAYWNI010000128.1:0-8454 GCA_964459525.1 uncultured Lentimicrobiaceae bacterium
TGTACGGCCGGGGATACCCTTGAGGTCTGGACGGCGGCTTAGTCGTTGAACAACCGGAAAGCAGCAGGCCACATACGGCAAAAAAACTTAAAAGTATATAAAGGCGGTTCTTTTTTATCATTTGTGAAAAGCTGAATAATTAATACTAAGTTTGTTACTTTATAATTAGATCATTCTGTGTAAACTAAAAACATTTAGCGATGAAAAAAACACTACTATTATTGGTTTTGTCCACATTCACCATGTCTGTTATTGCTCAAGTAAGTCAGTACAAGCCCAAGGCTTGGTACAAAACAGTGAAACAGGCCAACAAAGTGATAAGCGATGTGCCAGGAACATCTTTTCTAGTTGATGAAAACCCTACAGCAAGCACTAACAAAGCCGCCGATGTGGTAATTGGTGAAACCTGGTACGATAACCAAACCAACTCAGGCATGGGAAACCGCCTGATTGCATGGGAAGATGGTACTTTATCTGCTGCCTGGATTCGCAGCATGACTCCCACCGCATATGCCGATCGAGGAACAGGGTATAACTATTTTGATGGCACAAGCTGGGGGCCATATCCCACTGAAAGAATAGAAGATCAGCGTACAGGTTGGCCAAGCATTGCTCCTTATGGCGAAAATGGAGAAATTGTGGTGGCGCATTTGGCTTCTGGCTTGTATTTTAGTTGGCGTGAAACCAAAGGCACAGGCGACTGGAATTATTTTACTTTACTTGGGCCTGCAGAAGTCCCTGATTTATTGTGGCCAAAAATGATAACTACCGGTGAAAACAACGATGTTATTCATGTGATAGCTTCCGCCGGAAATGCAGTTGAATACGAAGGACTTACGAATGCACTGCTTTATTCACGTTCAACTGATGGTGGACTAACTTGGGATCCTGAAAACGTAATCCTTGAAGGCATGACTTCTGAATTTACAAGTGGTTGGGGTGGCGACGATTATACATGGGCACAGCCCGTAGGCGAAACCATCGCTTTTGTGGCCTTCGATGGCATTAAAGATGGTATCGTGATGAAATCAACCGATGGTGGCAACAACTGGGAACGTATTACATTCTACGCTAGTCCTGATCCATTTTTTGATGGAAATGGTGGAAACTTACCACAGTGTGGTGGTGGCGACGGATACAACGCTATCGTTTTGGATGACGAAAACATGGTGCATGTTGCTTTTGGTCGTCAGATTCACTTAGATGATACTCCAGATGATGACGCTTGGTCTTATTACCCATACTCAGATGGTTTGGTTTACTGGAATGAAACCATGCCTGCAATGGATACTGCTATGATTCAGGCTGACATTCTTCCTGTAGACTGGACAACAATGAATCTTTATCAAAATGGTAATTTGGCTGCCTGGACACAACCAAACGGTGATGATACCATTGTTGGCGTTGCTACTTACTATGCTTCGCTTACTTCCATGCCCCAATTGGTGGCCTTTCGCGATGGAGCAGGAAATAAAATAATACAGGTTTTCTACTCTGCTTTGTCGGTAGGTTTCGACAATAGCGAATACAATTACCGCCATGTCTGGGGACGTTTTACTGAAGGCGATGGTAGGTTTAGTGCCTATACCGACTACACTGGCGATGTGTTTCATATTTTTAGTGAATGTGTTTACCCGGCTGTAGCCCAGCAATCCAACGACGATTATTTTCACCTGATTTACCAAACGGATAACATGCCTGGAAACAGCATTCAGCCTAGTGATGGCCCTATGCATGACCCCATACTCAATAACATGGTTTATCTTAAGTTATTTCCATGGCCCGTTGGTATAAGTGAAAATCAAATGCCCGATTTGAAGGTGTCGCCAAACTATCCAAATCCTTTCAACGGGATTACGAATATTCAGGTTGAATTGGATAGAGCTTCAGAAGTTACTTTGGAAATATTTACCCTAACAGGTCAAAAAATAAGTGTTGTTGATTATGGTCGAAAAAATTCCGGTTCGCATGTGCTTACAATAAATGGCGATCAGTTCACTAAAGGAGTTTACTTCTATAGTCTCAATGTCGAAGGGCAAACATATTCAGGTAAAATGATGGTTAATTAACTTTTTTTGGATAGCCAATTGCACTAACGAATACCATTTATAAAAAATAACGAGGGGCTGAAACTCCTCGTTATTTTTTTGCTGTAACCTAAGCGGTTTTTCATCCGTCAGTTTGTTTCGTCTTGTGAATTATTTTATTTATTTTTGCCCACCATGCAACCTTTTGCATCCTGAGGGGTCATACAATCGTTCATTTTAAATGATTCGTTGGGCATTTATGTCTATGATCTTTAAGGGTTTGACGTTCATTTTTAACAGAATTTTATAGCTCGTAATATTATTTAAACACTTAATTATTAACATCTTTACAATGAAAAAATTATTACTCGTAGTGGTGGCGATGAGCTTCATGGCAACAACTTTTGCCCAAGTTCGTCAGTACACTCCAAAAAAATGGTACAACACGGTAACGGCGCATGATAATGTGCCACAGGTTGACCCACAATCATTCTCTACCGAAATTAACCCAACAGTAAGCAGCTCAAGAGCCGCTGACATTGTGGTTGGTGAAACTTGGTACGATTTACAAACAAACTCATCAATGCCCAACAGAATTTTCGCTTTCGATGACGGAACTATTGGCGCTACATGGACACGCGGCATGACCCCATCAGCTTATGCTGATCGTGGAACAGGTTACAACTACAACGATGGTAGTAGCTGGGGTGCTTATCCAACCGAAAGAATTGAAGACGTGAGAACAGGCTGGCCAAACTACGCTCCTTTTGGCGAAAATGGCGAACTCGTTTGTACACACACAGGAGGTAATGATGGATTACTTTTTAGCTGGCGCGAAAACAAAGGAGAAGGCGACTGGAATTATTTCAATCTCGTTGGTCCTGCCGGACATGAAGATATTCTTTGGCCTCGCATGGTAACTTCAGGTGAGAACAACGATGTTATACACGTGATCTGTGTTACTCCTGGCGTTGCCCACGACGGAAGTATTTATGAAGACCTTGACGGTGCTTTGTTGTACTCACGTTCATCTGATGGCGGTCTGACTTGGGATCCACAAAATGCAATTCTTGAAGGCGTGAGTGCTGACTATACCAATGGTTGGGGCGGCGACGACTATGCTTTTGCTCAACCTCAGGGTGATAACATAGCTTTTATGGCTTTCGGCGGTATTAAAGATGGCGTTGCCATGAAATCAACCGATGGTGGTGATAACTGGGAACGTATGTTGGTTTACGAAAGTCCAGTGCCATTCTTCACCGGTGAAGAAGGAGACTTGCCACAGTGTGGTGGTGGTGATGGATACAATGCTATTGCCATCGACGATGAAGGCATGGTACACGTTGCTTTTGGCCGTCAAATTCATGTGGATGACGATCCTGCTGCAGGCTGGAGTTACTACCCTTATTCAGACGGTTTAGTTTACTGGAAAGAAGGTATGACCTCTTTGGATACAGCCAAAATAACAGCTGATATTATTCCAGAAGACTGGGAAACACATTATCTTTATGAAAATGGAAACTTGGCCGCATGGACTCAGGATAACGGCGAAGACACAATTGTTGGCATCCCATATTATGCTGCCTCAATGACTACTATGCCACAAATAGTTACCATGCGTGATGCTATGGGAACAAAAATCGTTCAGGTATTTTACAGCGCTATTTCTGTTGGATTCGACAACAGTGAATTTAACTTCCACCATATTTGGGGACGTAATACCGAAGATGATGGTCTTTGGAGTGCATTTACCGATTATACAGGGGATATTTTCCATGTTTTTAGCGAATGTGTCTATCCTAGTGTTGCACCTAAAGCTGTAAATGGAAAATTCCATATTTTGTATCAAAGCGACAACATGCCCGGAACAAGTACACAACCTGATCCTCCACAGCATGATCCTATCTTGAACAACATGGTATATCTTCCAGTAAGCCCGCTGCCAGTTGATGTAACCGAAACTCCTGCTCAGGCATTGGAAATTTCACAAAACTACCCCAATCCTTTTAGTGGAAAAACTTATGTTGAAGTTACCTTAAATGAATCTGCAAATGTATTGGCAGAAGTGTTTACAGTGACAGGACAAAAGGTTTCGATGAATGATTATGGATATAAAATGTCAGGAAGCCATACCATTGCTATTGATGGTAGTGAACTGAACACGGGTATCTATTTTTACACCATTACTGCTGGTGAGAGAAAAGTAACAAGAAAAATGATGGTTAATTAGTTTTATTTAGCCAAAACAAAAAAAGTCCTCTTGTTTAAGAGGACTTTTTTTTTGGTAAGAAAATTATACCCTTTGGATGTTCGCTCCCAGTTGTTGTAATCGGACATCAATATTTTGATAGCCACGATCGATTTGCTCGATGTTGTCGATGATGCTGGTGCCTTGTGCCGAAAGTGCTGCAATAAGCAGTGCTACGCCTGCCCTGATGTCGGGAGAGCTCATGCGGATGCCTCTGAGCGGGTTGGAATGGTTGAGTCCGATAACAGTAGCACGGTGGGGGTCGCACAGAATTATTCTCGCACCCATGTCAATTAGCTTGTCTACGAAGAACAGGCGGCTCTCGAACATTTTCTGGTGGATGAGCACACTGCCTTCGGCTTGTATTGCTGTCACCAAAACGATGCTGATGAGGTCGGGAGTAAATCCAGGCCATGGAGCGTCGGAGATGTTCATGATAGAGCCATCGATAAAGGTTTCGATGGTGTAGTGGTCTTGTTTGGGAACAAGGATGTCAGTTCCTTGCTGCCGAATCTCGATTCCTAGTTTTTCAAAGGTCGAAGGTATTAATCCGAGATCGGAAAGTTGTACGTTTTTTATGGTGATTTCAGACTGTGTCATGGCGGCAAGCCCTATAAAACTCCCAACTTCAATCATGTCAGCAAGCATTGTGTGTACTGTGCCATTCAAATGGGTTACTCCGTTTATGGTTAGCAAATTGCTTCCGATTCCAACAATATCAGCTCCCATAGTATTCAGCATTTTACTAAGCTGTATCAGATACGGCTCACAGGCAGCGTTAAAGATAGTCGTCGTGCCTTCACTCATTACGGCTGCCATTAGGATGTTGGCCGTTCCAGTAACGGAGGCCTCCTCAAGCAGCATAAAATTGCCTTTTAGCTTGTTGGCCTTTACTTCATATTTTTTCTTGTCGGCATGATAGATGAATTCAGCTCCCAGTTTTTGTAAGCCAATAAAATGTGTATCAAGTCGGCGGCGGCCAATTTTATCGCCTCCTGGTTGGGGAAGGATACCTCTGCCAAAACGTGCCAATAAAGGACCAAGAATCATCACGCTACCACGTATAGAAGTAGCTTTTCGGTAAAAATCATCTGTCTCCAGGTAATCCATGTTGATGTGTGCCGCATTAAATCGGTAAACATCGTTTTTAAGCTTAGTAACTAGTACTCCCAAGCCGCTGAGCAGCTCAATTAGTCTGTTCACATCGCTGATGTCTGGCACGTTATGAAGCTCTACATTCTGCTCGGTTAGCAGAACAGCGCTTATAATTTGCAACGCTTCATTTTTCGCTCCCTGTGGTACGATAGCGCCTGAAAGTTCGTTTCCTCCTGTAATTTTAAAAGATGCCATAATTTAGTAACACTTTGACATGAACAAAAATGTTTAGCTGTTAGGCAGGCTTAAAACCAATGTTTAGGTGAGTTAGCTGCCAAATGTAAAGGAACAAAAAAAACAGCCACAAAGGCTGTTTTTGCTCTAAAAAAGAAATGCGATAAGTTTATTTATAGTGTTTCTTTTTGTATCCACCGTAACTTTTTTGCATCGGTTTTTTCTTTTTCTGCGTAACAACAGGTTTTCTTTTTTGCACCACTTCGCTAACGCTAATCAAAGGTTGTTCCTGATTAAAGATTAAGTTTCCCCGTGACATATCTTCCAAATGTTGGGCAATAATGGCATCACTAACTGAGTCGCGATTCCAGGAAAGGTAGGAACGTTTCATGTAGTTAGCAATGGCAAAAATCAAAGCCTGTTTTTCTTCACCTTCTTCATATTCAATGGCTTTTTGTATAATATCTTCAATGGTTTTGCCATAATGGCGCAATCTAATTTTTGGAATGCTGTAGTTCAGTTGGTCGGGTTTGCGCTCTCTGGCTTCTCTTTCCGGCATGTTGTAAGGCCCGTCAACATCAAGCTTGTAGTCGGCGATAATGTGCATGTGATCCCACAAAGTATGTTGGTAATCTTCTGACTGTTGAATACTGGGGTTGAGTTGGGCCATTACTTTAACAATGTAGGCTGCCGATTTACTGCGTTTTTCGCGGTCTTCGATTCCGACCGTGTATTCAATCATTTTTTGAACATTCCTTCCGTATTCAGGAATAGTCATTTTTTCGCGGGTAGTGTTATAATCCATTGGTTTTGCGTGTGCTTATTGCTTTCTGCATGAAAGGCAAATTTCGGGCAAAGGTAGCAATTTATCATTTACTGCAGTCTTTTTGGTTGTATTCGGGAAATAATAGGGGACGAAACAGACGTCGTTCGTTATTTATGATCCGCTACATCGATTCTTTTATTTATTAACGACATGAATGTAAACGGAGTTTTCTCGGCTTCCTTAATTCAACTTCCCTCTATCAACCTTTTTTCTTAAAAAGATATCGCGTAATAAAAATGCCGTTCGTGTTGTCTTTGTTGCCTGAAAACACACTTGAGGTAACATCATACAATTCCCAGCCCTCGTTGGTAAGTTCAGTAATTTTATTGGTTATGGTCAAGTCGTTTTCCCTGATATTGGAAAAATTAATACCGGCCATGCTAAAGAAATTTAGGATTTTAGTCTCTTCCATTTTCCCCTCGTCATCAATAGATATCATGCGCGAACGTCCTATTCCGCCTGGAACTACTGACTCAACAGCTGTAATTTGCAACCATTTTGTTTTCGCTGGCTCATCGCCTTGTTTAAAGCTGTAAAATGAGAAACTGGCCACTGCCAGCAGTAAGGTAAATGCGGCAACATAGAAATTGCTTTTTTTCATCGTTTTTTGATTTTTATGTGTGTTAAAAAAGTTTCAGAGATTGATTAATTGTAGGTGTAATTAAAACTATAGCTGATAAAAACATTTGACATTTGGGCGCGATTATAGAGCAATGAAGAGGATGCTTTTCCCTTAAACGCACCGGGAACGCTTACCTTAAGCTCTTGCATTTCTTTAAGCGATTTGCTGTATTTCTTACTTCCGTCGCGTAAAACAATGTAGTTGCGGTGAACAAGTTTGGCCCTGTTGCCCTTGTGTTTGTAGGTAAATTCAGCATAACAACTTAGCTCGTCTGTTTTGTACAGAAAAACGCTGGTCGGTGTGTCAGAAGCAACAAAGGCACTAGCTAAAGGTTCGGCACTTACTTTTTGTCCATTTAACTCAATTGTAATGTTCGAGAGTTGCAGATTGGTTTCTGCGGTTTGTCCTTGCGTGGTTGTGAACCAAAAAAGGCCAAGCACAAAGCTAACTAAGGTAATTTTTTTCATATGTTTGGATTTTAAAATTTATGGTGATCAATTAAAAATGTTGTAAACAGTGTTTAAACGGTCGTAAAATTATGTAAACGGCTTTGATTTTACTACACACCCCTGTTATTTAAGTACATTTTAAATAACAGAAAGCCGGAAGGTCATTGTTTTGACGGCCTTTTTTTGCGGTTGTTTTCATAAAATATCTCGAAAATCTACCCATGGCTTATCGTTCCAAAACTTTATTCACAAAAAAATGTTTACAAATTTGGTAGTTACTGAAATAGTTTCTATTTTTGCACCCCAATTTTCAGGGCTTTTGATTAAACGGCTTAAGAAACAATTAATTAGATGGATACACTAAGTTATAAGACAGTAAGTGCGAATGTTAACACCGTGAACAAGGAATGGTTGTTAATTGACGCCGAGAATGAAATTCTAGGACGTTTGGCCAGCAATGTAGCTAAACTCCTGCGTGGGAAACACAAACCTAACTTTACACCTCATGTTGATTGTGGTGATAACGTGGTAATTATTAATGCTGAAAAAGTTGTTTTAACAGGCAATAAGGTGAATGCCAAGGAGTATATCCGTCATACAGGATACCCAGGCGGACAGCGTTCAAAAACAGCCCGTCAGTTGTTAGACACCAAGCCCGAGATGTTGGTCGAAAAGGCCATCAAAGGTATGTTGCCAAAAAACAAACTGGGAGCAGAGCTTTACCGCAACCTATATGTATATGTAGGCAGCGAGCACAAGCAGGAAGCCCAGAAACCAACAAAAATTAATTTAAATTCAATCAGATAAAAATCCTATGGAAGTAGTTAATTCATTAGGCAGAAGAAAAACTGCAGTCGCCAGGGTTTATCTTCAGGAAGGTACCGGAAAAATCACCATCAACAAACGCGATTACAAGGAGTTTTTCCCTACCGCAATTTTGCATTATGTTGTTG
>CAYWNI010000129.1:0-8449 GCA_964459525.1 uncultured Lentimicrobiaceae bacterium
CTACAACGATTACGCCATCAAAGCATTCAAGCTGAACAGCATCGACTACCTGCTCAAGCCTATTTCAGAAGACGAGCTTACCCATGCATTGCACAAGTTTAGCACAGTTTGGAACAAAACAGAAAACCTGATGACAACGTCAATCGTTGATGAAATGCGGCAATTGATTCTAGGCAATTACAAAGAAAGGTTTGCGGTTCAAACTGGCAGTAAGCTGGAAATTATCCGCTCCGACCAGATAGCTTATTTCTACAGTCTCAACAAGGGAACTTATGCCAAAACACTTGATAACAAGGATTATCTGTTAGATGGATCGTTGGATAATATTTTTCCGTTGCTCAATCCCAAACAGTTTTTCAAAATTAGCCGTAAGCATATAGTTAACGAAAACGCCATACGCGATATCCAATCCTATTCGGCTACCCGCCTCAAAGTTAATATGAAAGTCAAAACCTCCGGTGAGTTGATTGTAAGTCGTGAGAAAGTAAGTGCTTTTAAAAAGTGGGTTGAGGGCAGTTGATAGGTTTTTGCAAAAGCTATGGCACAAATTCCAGATAACAATTGGATGTGTAGCATTCTAAGTTACAGCATATCATCGTATTAAATATGTTTTAATTTTACGTTATATTTGTACAAATGGTTTCCCCCTATCCCCTCGTACGCGTTTGTAACGCGGATGCGTTGCATTCTAAGTTACAGTATATCATAATATTAAACATGTATTATTTCAACCTCTCACTTTCAAACGTATTTCGCATAGCAGACTTGGCACAACTTTCCCCTTCAGGTTTATAGCCTTTTAGAAAAACAGTAAAAACAAAAGCTGAATCCGGTTTACCATCATGCGCACTATCTTTGCAGGAAAGAAATTAAACTCCTCCCTGTTAAATAGTGCGTGCTTTTTGCCAAAAATTCTACCCTATTTTTGAAAAAATTTTTAACTTTTTTCAAAATAAATTGTAATGTGCTGATTTCAAGCCTTTAATATTTTCAAGTTATTTGGGTTTTAATTCCCCAACAGGGGTATAAAAAACAACAATAGCCCATGCTTGTTTATTCGTTAATTTTGCCATTTAAAAACCAATTGGTGATGAAACCTGTTTCAGGGCCTTTGCTGGCTACCATAAATACCCCTGCCGATCTGCGCAAGTTGCATCCCGCTCAACTCAGGCAGGTTTGTGATGAGCTGCGCAACTTTATCCTGGATGTGGTATCGGTGCATCCCGGTCATCTGGGCTCTAGCTTGGGTGCCGTTGAGCTTACCGTAGCCCTGCATTATGTTTTCAATACCCCCGACGACAAGCTAATTTGGGATGTGGGTCATCAGGCTTATGGTCATAAAATTATTACCGGACGTCGCGAAGTGTTTTATACCAACCGCCAGTACAAAGGGATAAGTGGTTTCCCGAAACGTGACGAAAGCGTGTACGATGCCTTTGGCGTGGGCCATGCTTCAACAAGCATAAGTGCAGCTTTGGGAATGGCTGTGGCTGCCCGGCTCAATGGCCAAAACAACCGCAAGCATATTGCTGTTATCGGCGATGGCGCCATGGCGGGCGGAATGGCTTTGGAAGGTATGAATAATGCCGGCGTTGCCAATGCCGATATACTGGTGGTGCTCAACGACAACGGCATTTCTATCGATAAAAATGTAGGGGCTTTAAAAGAATACATGGCCGTTATGTCGACCTCGAAATTCTATAACCGTGTTAAAAATGGCGTTTGGAATTTTTTAGGTAAAGCAGGAAAACTAGGCCCAAAAACGCAACGTCTGGCGCAAAAAATCGAAGGAGCCATCAAGGGCTCTGTGCTGCGCCGCAGCAACCTGTTCGAGGCCATGAATTTTAGGTATTTTGGCCCTGTCGACGGCCACGATGTTGACAAGTTAACCCGTTTGTTGGCAGATATTCGCGACATAGACGGCCCAAAAATACTGCACGTGATTACCACCAAAGGCAAGGGGTTTCAGCGTGCCGAAGAGCAACAAACCGTTTACCACGCTCCGGGTTTGTTTAACAGGCAAACAGGCGATTTGATCAAGGCAAAATCAGAGAGTCCTTTTCTTACGTACCAGGAAGTGTTTGGAAAAACCCTTGTCGAGCTGGCAGGTGGCAACGACCATATCGTTGCCATTACTCCTGCAATGCCTACGGGATCATCCTTAAATTACATGCAGGAGGCTTTTCCCGAAAGGACATTCGACGTGGGTATTGCCGAAGAACATGCGGTTACTTTTGCTGCCGGATTGGCTGCCGAAGGATTTATTCCTTTTTGCACCATCTATTCCACTTTTCTGCAACGTGCTTTCGATCAGGTTATTCATGATGTAGCACTGCAAAAACTGCCGGTTATTTTCTGCATCGACAGGGCTGGCTTGGTGGGCGAAGACGGGGCAACCCATCACGGTGTTTTCGATTTGGCTTACATGTCGATGATTCCGGGCATGGTGGTAGCCGCCCCCATGAACGAGGTGGCTCTGCGCAATCTAATGAATTTTGCCGCAGGATACAAAGGGCCAATCGCCTTGAGGTATCCCCGAAAGAAAGGAGTGGTTGATGTTTGGCAAACTCCTTTTGAACCTATAACGTTAGGAAAAGGAAAATGGCTTCGGTCGGGGAAACAAATCTGTATGCTGTCAATTGGCGATATCGGCAATACCGTCGGCAGGGTTTGCGAGCAACTTGCCGCTGAAGGATTGGTAATCGGTCATGCCGATATGCAGTTTCTCCAACCCATTGATGAAGAGATACTTCATAAGGCATTTGGGGAGTATCAAGCCATTGTTACGGTTGAAGATGGCACTGTAAAAGGAGGTCTTGGCGATGCCGTTAACCGGTTTAAAAACCAACACAATTATACAAGCAAAGTGGTAGTCCGAGGAATTCCCGACAATTTTGTTGAGCATGGCTCGCTGGCCGATCTGTACAACGAATGCGGCTTATCCATAGAAAAAATTAGAGAGCTGATAACGCAAGTTCTGTCAACTTTGTAAGGCCAGCCGAAATCAATTGCACGGCTTGTCGGTTTGCTTTTTTTCATTCCCCATTAATTTCATATTTAGCCGGATAAAAAAGTGCTTTTTCCACTAAAAAATGTACTTTTGCCTCCTTTGGTATAGGTAACTACGATGCACTGATTCGTTTCTTGCTCATCCAAAAAGAACCAAAAACTGACTGTATAGAGTATGTATGATTATCTAAAAGGCAGGTTAATTGAGAAAAACCCAACTTTTGTAGTAATTGATGTAAACGGGATTGGCTATACGGTCAATATTTCGCTTACAACCTTTTCGGCCATCAAAGATCAGGAACAAATCCAACTCTTTACGCATCTGTTGGTTCGTGAAGACATGCATCTGCTGTTCGGTTTTGCCGACAAAAATGAACGTGCTTTGTTTGTTAATTTGCTCACCGTTTCAGGAGTTGGTGCCAACACGGCACGACTTATCCTGTCGAGCTTATCCACCGAAGAGGTGTATACCGCTATTATTCACGAAGATGTAAAACGACTGCAATCGGTAAAAGGAGTTGGGGGCAAAACAGCGCAACGCATGATTCTCGACTTGAAAGACAAGCTTCCAAAGGTTGGAATTACAGTGGAAAAAGTAAACCGTCACCACAATACGATCAGGGAAGAAGCGTTATCAGGTTTGTTAATATTGGGATTTAATAAGTTAAGTGCCGAAAAGGCAGTAGATAGAATTTTAAATAAAGGGTTGGTTGTAGATGTGGAAAGTCTTATTAAAGAATCGCTAAAGACCTTATAAGAGACAGTGATGCAACTAATTAGTGAGATTAAAAAAGAGGAGCTTTGAGGAGGAAAACGATACACGTCTTACTACTTGTTATTATTGCCGGTTGGTTCGCATCGCAATCCCGGGCCAATAATTTATCCGGTTTACCGCAATATTTCATGCAGGGCGTCCTCGTACCCGATTCGCTAAATTCAGCCGATACCAACAAAGTCGACCTCATCTATCCCTTCCGTGATTTCACTGGAAATCCCTACCTCGACAACCAAGACCAAAGCCCACTTTTTTTAAGTCCTCCAGCCAACATCCAACGCGAAATTGTTTATAATCCCCTTACCAACACCTACGAATTTGAGAGTAAAATCGGTGAGTTCACCTACCGTCCGCCAACGGTGATGGATTTTGATGAATTTCAGGATTATGAAATGGATAGGGATGTGAAAAGCTATTGGTCAGAGCGCTCGCAAACGGCCGGAACTTCTGAAGGCTCACGCCTGATTCCAAAAATTTACGTGGGTGGTGAGGCTTTCGATCGAATTTTTGGTAGCAACACCATCGACATCAGGCCACAAGGTTCTGCCGAGGTGAGCTTCGGCATTCTCTCAACAAAACGCGACGACCCTGCACTCGATGTGCGCCAGCGCAAAACCACCAACTTCGATTTCGACATGAAAATCCAGATGAACGTGGTGGCTAAAATTGGCGATAAAATCGAGTTTAAAGCCAATTACAATACCGAATCTTCGTTTGATTTTGAAAACACACTCAAACTGAAATACGAAGGGGGTGAGGATGAAATTATCCGCCTTATAGAAGCTGGAAATGTGAGCCTGCCACTGCGTTCAACGCTGATCAGCGGAAGCCAAAGCCTGTTTGGTGTAAAAACAGAATTGCAGTTCGGTAAAACCCATGTCACCGCCGTGTTTTCGCAGCAACAAAGCGAAACACAAAACATTACCGTGCAGGGTGGTGCGCAAACCAACAGGTTTAAACTCACGGCATTGGATTACGAGGCCAACAAGCATTTTTTCCTGGCACAGGCGTTCAGAAGCAACTACGAAACGGCACTCGGCGACCTGCCCATCATCACTTCTGATGTTAATGTTACCAAAATTGAAGTGTGGGTAACCAACATTGGCGCCGCTACCGAAGAGAATAGAAACATCGTGGCTTTTACCGACTTGGGTGAAGGGCGCAACAACTGGATTTACAACGAATATATCCACCCCATGCCCGGCGGTCTGCACCCTTCCAATTATTCAAACGACATGCTTGGGCGCATGGATACCACCCGTATTCGCGATATTAACCAAGTAACCAATTACCTTACCGGCGACCCGTTGCGCATTGGTAAAATTAACTACATGGTTGCCGGTGAAGATTTTGTAAAGCTCGAAAATGCCCGAAAACTGAAGACTTCAGAGTATTCTCTCAACACCAAGCTCGGATTTTTGTCGCTGAATACCACGTTGAGCTCCGATCAGGTGCTTGCGGTTGCTGTGCAGTATACCATTATTGGTAGCGACAGTGTTTATCAGATTGGAGAGTTCTCCGATCAGGGCGTAACGGCTCCCAACTGTTTGGCGGTAAAACTGCTCAAAAGCAGCAACCTGAACACCCGCATGCCCATGTGGAATTTGATGATGAAAAACGTTTATTCTATTGGTGCTTACCAGGTGCAGCGCGACAATTTCATGTTTAACATCCTGTATTCAGGGAACAATGAAGGGGTGCCAACAGGTTATTTTACAGAAGGCCCCGCCGACGTAGAAGGCGTTCCGCTAATTCATCTTTTTGGGCTCGATAACCTCGATAATCAGCTTAACCCCATTCCTGGCGGTGATGGTATGTTCGACTACATCGACAATGCAACCACCAATGGAGGGACTATACAATCGTCGAACGGACGTATCTTTTTTACCAAACTCGAGCCTTTCGGCAGCTACATCCGCGACTCCGTTTTTCCCAATAACCCGGAACTTGCACAAAAATATGCTTACGATTCTTTGTACACCCTCACCAAAGCTGGGGCAGAGCAATATCCCGATAAAAACAAATTCATTCTAGAAGGAATGTACCGCTCGCAAGGGGGGTCCGACATCAGCCTGAATGCTTTGAACGTTCCGCAAGGATCAGTAAAAGTAACCGCAGGCGGTGTTCCACTCACCGAAAATGTGGATTATACTGTGGATTACACGCTGGGACGGGTAAAAATTATCAACGAGGGTATCATGAATTCGGGCGTGCCAATTAATGTGTCGCTCGAAAGCAATTCCATGTTCAACGTGCAGCAAAAACGGATGATGGGTTTGCATGTCGACCATGAGATAAACAAAGATTTCCATATTGGCGGTACGCTGTTAAATCTTCACGAGCGCCCACTTACCGAAAAAGTTAATTATGGCGACGACCCCATCTCGAACACCATGTGGGGGCTCGACATGAGCTACCGTACCGAATCACGCTGGCTTACCAAAATGATCGACAAACTGCCTGGAATTTCAACCAAGGAAGTATCGAAAATAAATTTTGATGGCGAATTTGCGCAGTTTATCCCAGGGCATTCCAAGGCCATTGGCAATACAGGAACAGCCTATATCGACGATTTTGAAGGTGCCAAATCTTCAATAGATTTAAAAAATACAAACTCGTGGTTCTTGGCCAGTACACCGCAAGGTCAGCCCGATTTATTCCCCGAAGCCATGATAAGTGGTAGCGGTGCTTCCGATCCTTATGCTTACGGTAAAAACCGCGCCAAAATGGCCTGGTATATCATCGACCCGCTGTTTTATGATGTGCGTGGCGGTCTGCGGCCCAGCAATGTTGACAAAGACGAGATTTCGAAAAATTCGGTACGTCAGGTGTATGAAAAGGAGGTTTTTCCGAACCGAGACAACAACCGCAACAATGTTCCTACGAATATTGCCGTGCTCAACTTGGCGCATTATCCTAACGAACGAGGCCCGTATAACTTCGATGTTGACGGCAATTACTACTCTGCTGGGATTGATGAAAATGGAAACCTGCTAAACCCCGAATCGAGGTGGAGCGGAATGATGCGTATGATTCAATCTACCGACTTTGAAGCCTCAAATATCGAATACATCGAGTTCTGGATGATGGATCCGTTTACCGAAGATTCTGACAACCGGGGCGAATTATACCTTAACCTTGGTGAGATTTCGGAAGACATCCTGCGCGATGGGCGTAAAAGTTATGAAAACGGACTGCCTACCACCGAACTGGTTGAAAATGTTGACACTACCGTTTGGGGACGTATACCTTCACTTCAGGCATTGGTTGAGGCGTTTAGCAATACAGGCGGTTCGCGCGTGCACCAAGATGTTGGTTATGATGGCTTAAGCACCGATGACGAAAAAACATTTTACAACAGTACCTACCTTGAACTTATACGTACAAAATATGGTGCCGGCTCACAAGCCTATCTGGCTGCCGACCAAGATCCTTCTGCCGATAATTACCACTATTTCAGAGGTGGCGATTACGATCAGGATGCGAAGTATGCCAGCGTTACCGAACGGTACAAAAAGTTTAACGAATCAGAGGGCAACTCGCCAACCGACGATATAAATCCGGAGGGCTATCCCACGGCAGCTACCAATTACCCCAACGTGGAAGACATCAACCGCGATAATACACTCAGTGAATCGGAACGGTATTTTCAGTATAAAATTGACCTCGATCCTGCAAAAATGAAGGTAGGCGAGAACTTCATTACCGATGATTTTGAAGCTACCGACATAAAACTGCCAAATGGTGAAGTAACCAGCGTGCATTGGTACCAGTTTAAAATTCCGGTGCGCAACCCCGATAAAGTTATCGGAAGCATCACTGATTTCAGGTCGATACGTTTTATGCGTTTGTTTATGCGTGGTTTTGAAAAACCCATCATTACCCGTTTTGCTACTTTTGAGCTGGTTAGGGGCGAATGGCGTCGCTACGACCACTCGTTGCTTGCACCTGGTGAGTACATTCCTGGCGACAATGGCAGCGAGACTAATTTTACCGTTTCTACTGTAAACATTGAGGAAAATGGTCAGCGCGAACCCATTAATTATATTATGCCTCCAGGTATCGACAGGGAATCAAATTTCGGCACGACCAACTATATTTTGCAAAATGAACAATCGCTGGAACTAAACATGGCAAATCTGCTGGATGGCGATGCCCGTGGGGTTTATAAAACCACCGATTTTGATTTCAGGCAATACAAGCGCATCAAGATGTACGTTCATGCCGAACAATTAAAAGAAAACGAAGACCTCGAATACGGTGATTTAACTGCATTTATACGTATCGGAAGCGACTTTACCAGCAACTACTATGAGTACGAGGTGCCATTAGAATTTACACAATGGTATACCACCAACCGCGATTCTATCTGGCCCGAAATCAACAATTTCGATATCAGCTTGGAAGAATTGGTCAATGTAAAGCAGAACCGTAACGTGGCCATGCGTGAAGCAGGTTCTGACCTCGCCTTGCACAAGCCTTATATCGAATACGTTGGAAAGAATAAAGTTACTGTGCTCGGAAGCCCTTCTATAAGCGATGTGAAAGGCGTGTTGTTGGGTGTACGCAATCCAAAACAACGTATGGGATTGGATGACGACGGGAGTCCGGAAAGCGCCATAGTTTGGTTCGATGAGCTGAGACTTACCGACTTTAACGATCACA
>CAYWNI010000130.1:0-8405 GCA_964459525.1 uncultured Lentimicrobiaceae bacterium
TTTATCGACTATTTCTTTGAAATTAAGTTTAATGGTTTGGTATCCAAGAATTTGAAAATTGAATTCTGTTGCATCCTTTGCCTGCGTCAGGTCGACTTGCCCCTTTGAATTTGTAATGAACATAAATTGAGGCGATTGCGTGCTGACAGTTACCAAATCCAGCGGAAGTCTGGTTTCTTTGTCGATAACTGTAATAACCTGCGAATGGCCATATGCAAAAAACAAAAGCAAGGCCATGAGGGTAATATTTTTTCTCATTTGTTTCTAAGTTTATCCTGTTTATTTTGAAATAATCTCAACCTGTCATCCATGAAAAATGTATTTGAACAAGCACCAACAACAATTTTGCGCGTGCGAAAGTTAAAATACGTGATGATTTGGCTTCTTTTGAAGCCATCTTGAGAGTGAAAAACGTTAGGATACTTGAGGAGGAGGTGAGGGGGGTGATGGATAAATACTGTTTTCACAACTATCAACGGTTGTTGTGTAGGTATATTTTGATTGCCCTGCGCTAAATAAGAAATCGACCAAATTATGGTGAAATAGGCTTTTAGCGAATATAGATACCCGTTGTTGGTTGTCGTTTCGTTGTTTATTCTGATTCAGAATATTACTGGTAAGCGAGGTGATTTTCTTATCGATTTCAGTTTCTTTGTGATCTGCAAAACACCAGTAAACAATCGTATTATTTTTGGTTTTCTGACTCACAACGTCATAAAGCTGACCTTGGTATTCAAATTCTTTGATGTGATGCCAGTTTAATTCAGAATTAACCTGTTCAAACGTGAATTCGAAACAAACCAATTGATCAGTATTTAACCCTGCAATTATTTGCTTTTTTACTTCCTTTTTCACTTGCCATTTTTCCCATTGCAAATAGCTATACATTCCCACAAAGGGAAGTATTAAAACTAAAAATAACGCTATGGATATGATTCTACGCAAGTTTTTTTGGCAAAGATAGCCAAAGGATCGTTAATTTATCATAAAACCAAAATTGAGGAGGTTTCTTATTTGGAATAATTCTAAATTTGCAAATGAGTTTTAAACGCAATTAAAAAATAAAAACCAATGAAAAGACTATCCACACTCACCATGCTCCTCATGATTTTTATGGGAGTTAGTGCCCAAAAAGCCGATCAAAAAGCAATAGTTTATGAAATGACTCCGCTTCCTTATGCTTATGATGCGCTCGAACCCGCCATTGACAAGGAAACCATGGAAATACATTACACCAAGCATTACAAAGGCTATTATGATAAATTTTTGAAAGCCATAGCTGATAATAATTTGGAGAACAAACAGATAGAAGAAATATTTCATGAAGTAGATGCCTATCCAGCAGCGGTAAGAAACAATGCTGGAGGCTATTATAACCACTCGATGTACTGGCTAATCATGTCACCTGATGGTGGTGGCAACCCCAAAGGAAAACTAGCCGAAGATATTAATAAGACTTTTGGTTCATTCGATGCCTTTAAAACCGCATTTGCCAAAGCTGGCGCTACCCGGTTTGGCAGTGGTTGGGCTTGGCTTAGTGTTGATAATGAAGGTAATTTATTTGTTTCGAGCACGGCAAACCAAGACAATCCTTTGATGAATACCGAAGAAGTACAAGGCATACCTATTTTGGGCATGGATGTTTGGGAACATGCTTATTATCTACGTTATCAGAACAAAAGAGGAACCTACATTGACAATTTCTGGACTGTTATAAACTGGGATGAGGTATCGAGAAGATACGAAGAGGCACTGAAAAAACGGAACTAAACCCTTGATAGCGGCCAAATATTTCGCATCTTTACAAAAAGAATAGAAATGCCCTATTTTAATCACGAGCAGGGGAGGTGTTATTACGAAATTTCCGGAAATGGAACACCCCTGCTCCTTATTGCCGGATTGGCTTCAGATGTTCAAAGCTGGGCCACCATAAAAAAACAGCTTGCCAAACGTTATCAGGTTATCTTGTTTGATAACAGAGGAGTGGGACGCACTGATTTGGATGTTAGTAACCTTACGGTTTCTCAAATGGCCTCGGATGCGGTGGCTTTGCTTCGGTTTCTGGATGTTGACAAGACCCACGTACTTGGACATTCGATGGGTGGAATGATTGCGATGCATCTGGCTGCAAATAATCCGGAGCTGGTCGACAGACTGGTTCTGGCTGCAACAACCACAGAACTAAACCAGCGACAAAAATTGCAACTTAATGATTGGGCCACCTACCTTGAAACGGGTATGGACAAAGAGCTTTGGTTTAAAAACCTGTTTTACTGGTTGTATTCAGACAATTTCTTTGAACACAAAGCCATGCTTACGGCCTATATTATTGGCGCTCTTAGTTATCCTTATCCCATTTTATACACTAATTTTAAGGAGCAAGTTAATGCGATAAATGCATTTAAGGGTTCGTTACTAGTTACTCAAATTACCCAACCTACGTTGTTGATTTCACCTGAATACGATAGGCTATTCTCTGATGAAAGATCACGTGCTAATTTGGCAAAAATACCAGGTTGTACTGAAGCGACGCTTGAAAACGCAGGACATAGCTTGCATGTGGAGCAACCGGAAGCTTTTTTTCAGCTTGTTTCTAATTATTTGTAGATTTTCTTAGAAACTCAATTTATAGCTGTTTGTTGTTTGTAAATTGAATTATTCTAACTTTTTACTTGTATTTACAATCTCAAAAGTCCCTTTTTTAGCCGTTTTTGGCATGCAAATAAAGACTAATTTTGCGCCCCTAAATTAACAAACTAATATGGTTATGGAATCCATTCGTAATATCGCTATAATTGCCCACGTCGACCACGGCAAAACCACACTTGTCGACAGAATGTTGCATCAGGTAAAACTCTTTCGTGAGAATGAAGTTGTAGGTGATTTAATCCTCGACAGCAACGATTTAGAGCGTGAACGTGGTATCACCATCTTATCTAAAAACGTTTCGGTACGGTACAAAGATGTTAAAATTAATATAATCGACACACCTGGTCACTCCGACTTTGGCGGCGAGGTGGAGCGTGTATTAAATATGGCCGATGGGGTTCTGCTTTTGGTTGATGCCTTTGAAGGCCCTATGCCTCAAACTCGGTTTGTGCTCCAAAAAGCAATCGACCTTGGTTTGAAACCACTTGTTGTTATCAATAAAGTCGATAAACCAAACTGTCGTCCCGACGAAGTGTATGAGGCAGTTTTTGATTTGATGTTTAATTTGGGGGCTACTGAAGATCAGTTAGATTTTCCAGTTATATACGGATCTTCCAAAAATGGTTGGATGTCAGATGATTGGCGCAACGAAACTGACAACGTTAGTTATTTGCTCGATCAGGTTATTGCCCATGTGCCACCAGCCAAATTTACGGAAGGTACACCTCAGATGCAAATCACCTCACTCGATTATTCGAGTTATGTTGGTCGTATAGCTGTTGGAAAACTCCTCAGAGGAACACTCGAAATGGGACAACAGGTTTCGCTTGTAAAACGTGATGGCTCTATTCAAAAATCAAGAATAAAGGAACTCTACGTATTTGAGGGATTAGGAAAGGAAAAATGTAAAGCTCCTGTAAATGCCGGCGACATCATAGCCATTATGGGTTTGGAAGATTTTGAAATTGGTGATACCGTAGCTGATTTTGAAAATCCCCAGGGTTTGCCCGCCATCAAAATTGATGAACCCACCATGAGCATGATTTTTACAATTAATAATTCACCATTTTTTGGTAAAGAAGGTAAATACGTTACATCGAGGCATTTGCGCGATCGTTTATTCCATGAAACTGAGAAAAATCTTGCACTGAGAGTGGAAGAAACAGGCAGTTCAGACAGCTACTTGGTTTTTGGTAGGGGAATTCTACATTTGTCTATTCTTGTCGAAACCATGCGTCGTGAAGGGTATGAGTTCCAGCTGGGACAGCCTAGAGTTATTATTAAAGAAATTGATGGCGTAAAGCATGAACCAATAGAAAGCCTTACAGTGCTTGTCCCTGATGAGTTTACAGGAAGAGTGATTGACATTGTTACATTGAGGAAGGGTGAGTTTAACAACCAGGAATCTAAGAACGATCGCATGATGCTCGAGTTCACTATGCCTTCGCGTGCTATTATTGGTCTGCGTAATGCTATCCTCACCGCCACCGAAGGAGAAGCCATCATTGCCCATCGCTTTAAGGAGTTTGCTCCATTAAAAGGTGATATAAAAATGCGTATGAACGGTGCGCTCATTTCTATGGAAACAGGTATCGCTATTCCTTATGCCATATGGAAACTTAGTGATAGGGGTCGTTTTTATCTGAACACGAATGAAGAAGTGTATGCTGGACAAGTAATTGGCGAAAGTAGTAGGGCCGGGGATATGGTTGTAAATGTGTGTAAAACAAAAAAGCTAACTAATGTGCGGGCTTCTGGTACCGACGACAAAGTGCTGCTTACTCCTCCAATTCGTTTTTCGCTTGAAGAATACATGGAGATTATTCGCGAGGATGAATACCTCGAAATTACACCAAGATCGTTGCGTTTGCGAAAAATTCTACTCAACGAAAATGACCGTAAAAGAGCTGGAAACAAATCGCAAAGTTCATAATTTAAGATGAAGTTTACTGTTAAGAAATCGTCCGTTTTATTGGATGTAGTGATGGAAATGTATCATGGTGTTTCGCGACAAAAAGCCAAACAAATAATTGCCAATTCGGCTTTTATTTGTAATGATAAATCGGTTTCAAACCATGCTAAAACCTTATTTAAACCAGGCGATATAGTCGAATTACAGAGTATTGCCAAGGCAGAGAAAAAGGTGAAAATCCCAAAACGCTCAAACCCATTTGCCATTTATTTTGAAGATGCACATCTTGTTGTGGGGTTAAAGCCAGCTGGTATACTATCTACTGGCGACTATAACCATCCTACTGAAAAATCATACCATAAAGCGCTTGAATTCTTTATCAATCAACGCGATCAGGAAAAAGGTCGGCTTTGGGTGGCGCATCGGCTCGATCGCGAAATGGAAGGCTTGATGTTGTTTGCCCGTTCTGAAAAAATTCAGCAACAACTGTTAAAAAATTGGAATCATACTGAAATAAGATTGCTGGCACTGGTTGAAAACCAGCCCAAAGAAAAATCAGGAATTATTGAAAACTGGTTGGTAGAGGATGCCAATCGTATGATGAAAGCACATGATCATGAGGTTGCAAATGCTCATTTTGCTAAAACATCGTTTCAGTTTTTGCGTACAGAAGGAAATTACCACTTGCTTGAAGTGGTGGTAGAAGCTGGAAGAAATAAGCAGGTTCGAGCGCATCTGTCGGACATGGGTTGTCCGATAGTCGGCGACAGAAAATACGGTGCCGACAGCAGTGTAAAACGTCAGCTGCGGCTTATTGCTTCGGCTATTGAATTCAACCATCCTGTTACCGGACAACTTGTAAAGCTTGGATATCAGCCCCCCAAAAGTTTTTTTAACCCTTCTGACACTGCTTCGGAACAATACAAAATACTGTAATATTTTTGGGTTATGATTGTCAGAGAGTCTATTTCAAGTCGGCAGAATTCAAAGATAAAGCAGCTTATTTTGCTTCAAAAAAGCCGCAATCGTCATCTCGATGGTCTTTTTGTTATCGAAGGTCTAAAAGAAATAGAAAAAGCTAATTTTTCTGGTTATCATTTCAAAAGCTTATTTTTTTGTCCACAAATCATTTCGGCAGACAAAGTGGCTCAGTTTATCTCAGGACAATCAGATTGTCAGATTTTTGAGGTAACAAGAGACGTTTATGAAAAAATAGCCTATCGTGAAAATACAGGCGGCATAGTCGTTTTGGCAAAAATGAAAGAACAACTTGCTTCATTTGAAGTCGTAGAAAACCCGCTCTATCTCGTAATCGAGGGTGTTGAAAAACCTGGAAATTTAGGCGCAATTTACCGCACGGCAGATGCGGTGGGAGTGGATGCAGTAATCATTTGTGATCCCAAAGCAGACATCTATAATCCGAATGCAATCAGGGCATCTTTGGGTTGCGTATTTACTGTCCCTACCTTTATTACTACTGTTGCTGAGGCAATTGCCCTTTTGAAAGCGAACGGTGTTCAGGTGGTTACCACCTACCTAAAAGCCGCTGTGCCTTACGATCAGGTTGATTATAAGCAGCCTACCGCCATTGTTATGGGAACAGAAGCTACCGGTATATCTGATGAATGGTTAGCGGCTTCCGATTTTCACATAATTATTCCAATGCGTGGAGCAGCCGATTCGATGAATGTTTCGGTGTCAACTGCGGTTGTGGTTTTTGAAGCACGACGACAACGAGGCTTTTAGTAAATCCAGTTTTTCCTAAAAATCAGGCAAAGTTTTCACAAGCACCGGAAGGTGATCACTCGGATATAATTTTCCATTGATTTTAGTTGAGATGTGCTGGTAGTCAACTATTTTTAAATGTAGTGCAAAAATATAATCAATTCGTTCTGTGATTTCTGCCTTGGCGTTAAATCCATTGTATGTCCCAATGGGATTGTGTTTTACATTCAGTTCGTTTTCGGCTTGTGTGCCGAAATAATTTGCTAGCAACTTAATTGTTTCTGAATGACTTCCATCATTAAAATCACCCATAAGCACAATGGCGGCATCAGGGTAGGAGGAGGCTAAATTTGTGATGGAATCAAGAATTAAACTTGCGGAATTTAGCCTGGCGTTTTCTCCAACATGATCGAAATGGGTGTTAAATACCAGGAGTTTATGATCATCATCACGATGAGAAAATAGCCCGACTGTACATATGCGGGGCAGAACAGCATCCCATCCTGTTGATATTTTTTGCGGTGTTTCCGACAACCAAAAAGTATTTGTCCTAAGCAAGTGGTATTGTGATGTATCGAAAAGAATGGCCGAGTATTCACCACCTCCGTCTATGTCTCTCCCAATGCCAATACAGCCGTAACCTGTTAAACTCTTGTTGATAAAGTCAAGCTGTTGCACCAATGCTTCTTGTAGCCCGATAAAAGCTGGCTTGTTTTCCTTCAGTATTTCTACCACACTTTTTTTACGGTACTCCCATCTGTTTTCCCCATCCGCTGGGTTGTCGTAACGAATATTCCATGAAATAAAGGTAGTTTCGGTGTTTTGAGAAGTGCCTGACAGTGTAATTAAAAGCAAGAAAGCTAGTAGCCACAGGTGTCTTGTTTTCTTTTGATTCATCATTTCTAAAAGATTAAATTTCAATAAATTGGCAATAATACTTAAAACAAAAAACCGCCCCTGACTATTGCTATCAGGGCCGGTTTTTTTATTAAAATGTGACTATGCTTCTAAAACAGTCCGTCATTACGATAAATTTCGAGCTGAACTTCTGAAAAAGGTGTTATTAACAACGATTTGTTGTCCTTTAGGTTTGTCAGCTCTCCTGTTTTAAAATTGAGACGAATCATGTCGCCATCTTCGAGGTTTAATGCTTCCAGCGTGTCGTAAGTAAGGATCGGAAACGCAGCATTTATAGCATTTCTTTCATAAATTGCTCCGAACGACTCAGCCAGAATGGCTTGCACACCAAGCGTTGCAAACCCATCAACAGCCTGTTGTCTAGAGCTCCCTGATCCGAAATTTTTGCCTACAATCACCATGTCGCCAGGGGTTACTTTTTTTGCAAAATCAGTATATCCTTCCAGGTTGTCAAAAATATACTGACCCATTTCTTTGGGGTCGGTAATTTGTAGGTAACGGTTGTGGAAAATCATGTCGGTATCGATGTCATCTTTTTGAATTACCCATACACGACCTTTAACAACATCTGGTTTTTCAGCTGCGATTTTATGGTGCGCTTCAGCTGATTTATCATCAGTTTTTAAATCAGACTGGCTGTAATCTGCGGCAAACTCAGGTATGTCATCTTCGGTAGTTATATACCCTGCAATAGCAGAAGCGGCCACTGTCGCTGGCGAAGCCAGATAAACAGAACCTTTACCCTGTTTGCCAGGAAAGTTTCGGTTGCCCGTACTGATGGTTACTTCTCCAGGGCCATTTTGGCCAACCTGACCTGCAGCGCAACCAGCGCAACCGGCATTACTTACCAAAGCACCAGCATTTTTAAATATTGAAATTATACCTTCTTGCAAGCATTCAAGCCAGATTTCATCGGTAGCAGGAACAATTTTCAATACTACTCCGGGGGCAACTTTTCTGTCTTTTAAAATATTAGCAGCTGCACGCATGTCTTCCATACGACCGTTGGTGCAGCTTCCAATAAAAGCAGAGTCAATACGGGTTTTCTTTTGGGTGTTAATGTCAACGGTGTCGTGTGGTTTTCCAGGACGGCTGACCATAGGCACGTAGCCACTTATATCAATTATAAATTCCTGATCGTAACGTGCATTGGCATCAGCTTGTGGTTTTTCGATTTCGCGACCTGTTTTTTCAATACAGT
>CAYWNI010000131.1:0-8314 GCA_964459525.1 uncultured Lentimicrobiaceae bacterium
GTGCAGAAATAAATGGGGGATCTAATGAAATTGCAGTGGGTCAAGGTTTTTTTGTTCAGGTAACGGCTGGATCAGACAATGGAACGCTTTTAATTCCTGAATCAGTTCAAATTCATAGCAATTCTTCATTTATGAAAGCTCCTATGTCAACGTCACCCAATTTGATTAAGTTAAAATTATCGGATGGAGATTGTTATGATGAAAGCATTGTCCGACTCAATTCTGCTGCTACCGAGGCCTACGATAGTCAACTGGATATGCACAAGTTGTTTAGCTGGAGTGAAGAGCAACCACAGCTATACAGTACGTCCAACAATTTTATGGCTATCAATTCTCTTCCACTGAAGACGGTGAGCGTTCCTATGGATGTACGTGGCGTTGATGGTAACGAAATGACCATCGGACTGGAACAAGTTACCGACTTTACAGAGGTTTATCTGAGTGATGAGTTTACTGGTGCTATGACCAACCTTATGGAACAATCGTATAACTTTGTTTACGATATGGCACAAACCGACCGGTTTACCGTGTACTTTTCCATCGTTTCGACTACGGAGAATGTCCTCGAAAATATCCGTGTGTTTAGCTTCGACAGACAAGTGAGGCTAGTGATTCCTATGGAATTGAATGGCCACGCCGAAGTATTAAACATGCTCGGGCAAACCGTGCGCAAAATGGATGTGCATAGGGGTACTCACAATATTCATCTGGATCACGGAGGGTATTTCTTAGTAAAAATCATCAGCGACAACCAACAAGTTATACGTAAAGTATTCATAAAGTAAACCGCGTTAAAAACGTACAAGCCTATATCAATTAATGAAATCAAAACAATCTATAACCATGAAAAAAATACTCGCCACCACTCTGTTATTATTCAGTTTGCTGCTTGGCAGTCAACAGTTAACTTCACAACCGCCGCCTCCACCGGGAAATCACGGGTCATCGAATAATCAAAATGCCGGTAATGGCGCACCTATCGAAGGTGGGCTGTTCATTCTGCTTGGTCTGGGCGCTGCCTATGGTGGTAAAAAACTTTATACCTTGTACCACAACGGCAAGGAAACGCTGGAGGAATAGCCTTGAATAGCCCTGACAGGCTTTCAAGACCTATCAAGATTTATAGTTAAAAAAGCAGGGAGCTCATGTTTCCTGCTTTTTTTGTGTTGTAATAGTCCTGACTTCGACACGGGGACACACTAAAATACTTTCCGAAAATTAAAAAGCAAAAAAAATAACGCATGTTTAAATTTTGGCATTAAAATATTTTTTTAAAAAGACTTTTAAAAATAATTGCCACTATGTATGATGTTTGTTTGCCATGCATGCCAAAGGCAGTTCGTATTTAAAACCCTAATATTTTTAATGGTAAAGACCAAATAAACAGCCTTTTGCGGCAAGGCGCGAGCAAAATCTTTGTAAAGGACATAGCCAGCAGGCTTTCGGCATGCGTGCCGATTGGAGTCCTGTTTATTAGGCAAACATGATTTATTCCCATGTAATATCTTTCAGTTTTTCCGCCAAATCTATTGAATTCTTAGCGTTATATTTTCTGGCAATGTTTCTAAAGTATTTTTTACTCCCATATAATCCGCCATCCGAGTTTTTTTTGAAATTAGCCTCTTGTCTATTTTGCAATAAAAAAACTTGAAGATTCCTTTCGTTAACTTCTGTTATTCTGTAACCAAATCTGTCAATTTTGCTTTTTGCTTCCTTAATTAATTCATTGTCTGGGGTGTCAATATTTTTCCACTTTACAAAAGCTTCTTTACCTCCTTTTTCAACTACAATTAGTGCTTTAATCTCATGGATATATTTGACATTCTTGTCTTTATAACCGCCAAAATATAATGCCCTTTGATGCTTATACATACCTCCTGTGTCAGGACACATATACACATCATTGTCATGAACTTCATGAATTGTACTTGAACAGTTTACCACATCCAATAAATATTTCCACGTTGGCAAATAATCGTTACGCTCTAAGAAATCTCTGAATTCTATTAGAAAAGCTTTAAATTCTTCTGATGACTCAACGGTTTCAAGAACTCCAATTAGTTGCTCGAAAGAAATTGGACTCAATGTTATTTCATGTTCGTTTTTTGCTTTAACAATTTGATATTTAAATCTTTCTTCTAAGTCGTCAATTTCAAAGTTTGCAAGTAAAAAAAGAATGTTATAGTCATTTCCTTTTTTAAACCCTGATAGGTGTCTATCAATTTGGTCATTATAAAACCAATCGAATGTTTTAGTTTCAAAGTATATCGAAAATGATTTTTGCTCAATTACAATATCTGGAATGCTTGTGGATTTTTTTACTTGCTGCTGAAATGAAGGGTTAATCACAAAGTCTTGAGATGTCAATGTAGATATTACCTCCTCAAAACTTCTCGGATTTTCTTCGTACAATAATTTAAGTATCACTCCGCAATGATTTGATAAAATATTTTCTTTGATGTGATAGTCATTAAATAAGCTAATTTCTTTTCCCATGGTGCTATTTTATTATGTTTAGTAACGATCACCCAATCCTTTTCCTACCAATTATTTCAGTTTTATATAGCGTACCTTTTTGCAGGATCAAACCCTAAATGTGCAGTATTTTTTTTATAATCCTGTAAGGGTGTTTTCATGGCATTCAGGCATCTGGTCATTTGCTTCCAAAATTAGCTGTTTATTTTGAATTCAAAATACCTAACGAGCTTTTTCTGAACTTTATTCCGCAGTGCATTCGTAATATCTGCTCCAGCATAATAACCCCGTTTCCATTGGTGTAATATTGATAATAGGTTAGTGATAGTGGCGGTCAGTTGGTCGGTCGATTGTTGTTTGTTTCTACCTCCCGCAAAGATATGCTTTTCGATTCCATTCAAAGATTACAATTATCTTTAAAAAAAAGCGTTGTGGTTTTGGTTAACGATTGTACCTTTACCAACTCTTAACTTAAATGTCAATGAAACGTAAAAACATACTTGTTCTCATCGGTGTAGTGATTGCACTGATTGCCTTTTTGTGGTATTTTATGTCGGATGATATCACAACGGAAAACACAATTTCTGTAAAAGCGAAAAAAGGACAGTTTTTAATTCAGGTTACCACCACAGGTGAGCTCGAAGCCCGTTCCAGCGAAAACATCATGGGGCCTAATGCCAATGGCCTCCGTAATGCGCGAATTCACCGCTATACCATCGAAGACATCGTGCCAGATGGTACGGTTGTCGACTCAGGACAGTGGGTGGCTACAATCGACAGGAGCGATTTGGAAAACCAAATAAAAGACCAAGAACTTGAGGTGGAAAAACTAGAGACCCAGTTTATAAAAACCCAACTCGATACAACCCTTACCTTGCGGAGCGCACGTGATGAATTGATAAACCTGAAATACCAAACCGAAGAGAAAAAAATTATTGTCGATCAGTCGATTTACGAGCCACCAGCAACACAACGTCAGGTGCAAATAGATTTAGAGAAAACAGAGCGGGCTTATACCCAAACACTTCAAAATTATACCATCAAGCAGCAGCAGTCGGTGGCCAACATGCGTGAGGTGGCTACAAGTTTGCAAAAAGCGCGGCGCGTGCTAAATGAATTTGTCGACCTGAAAAAGGAGTTTACGATTAAAGCGCCCAAGTCGGGTATGGTAAATTATAAGCGCGATTGGTCTGGAGAAAAGCTGGGTGCCGGCGACCAGATCAGCAGTTGGGAAAATGTGGTGGCCATACTGCCAAATTTGAGCGCCATGAATTCACGTACTTATGTTAACGAAATTGATATTTCTAAAGTAAAAACTGGACAAGAAGCCATTATTGAAATTGACGCCTTTCCTGACAAAAGCTTTACTGGCTTGGTGCATGAAGTGGCCAATATGGGCGAGCAAATGCGTAATTCAAATGCAAAAGTTTTTGAGGTGATGATTCAGATTGATGGTTTTGATTCAATCTTGCGCCCTTCGATGACAACCAAAAACAGTATTATCACCGAAATAATCGACGATGTATTGTATATTCCAATTGAAGCGGTAAATACCATCGACACGGTGAGCTTTGTGTATTCAACCTCGGGCCGTCGCCAGCAGGTAATTTCTGGTAAAAGCAGTGAAACCGACATTGTTATTCATGAAGGTATCGGCGAAGGTGATGAGGTTTACATGATACCCCCTGAAAATGCTGACCAATGGTCGCTTCGTCGTTTGGACGACGCTGTAGTTGCGAAATACAAAGTGGAGAAACCAGTCAAAGATTCTGCTGACATTTTAAGTGAAAGGCCTGGTGATAAGCGGCCTGGAGGACAGGGTGACAGGCAAGGAAAGCCAAATGGACAAAGTCCGAAGGGCAGAAATAAATAAATTCGACCGACTTTGGAAAGATATCTTCAAATACTTACCCTCTCGCTGGATGCGGTTTTCGCTAATAAGTTCCGCTCGATACTTACAGCGCTTGGAATTATTTTTGGCGTAGCTGCCGTTATAGCCATGATGGCGATAGGTAATGGGGCGCGACAAGAAATACTCGATCAAATAAAACTCGTTGGCCTAAATAACATTGTGATAACTGCTAAAGCCACTGAAGACCAAACTGACAGCGGAGAGGAAAGCGATGAAAAGGCGATGAGTAAAAAATACTCGCCGGGGTTAACACTAAAAGATGTCAAGAACATTATGCAAACATTGCCTACTGTTAAGGTAGTTAGCCCCGAAGTTATTTACCCTACACTGGCCATAAGCAGCGGAAAAAAGCTGAACATTGACTTGTCAGGTGTTACGGCCGATTATTTCGAAATTTTCAACCAAGAGCTTAAATATGGGCTTCCATTTAGTGATGTACAAAGCGAGATGGGCGCTCCTGTTTGTGTTATCAGTCCTGAAGTGGCCGGCAAGCTTTTTCCTAACCAAGATCCTATCGGTCAAATGCTTAAGTGTGGTAATATCTGGCTCGAAGTTATCGGCGTGCTGAAAGGTGTGCAGGTAAGCGAAAAAGCTGAAACAATGGGCGTGAGCAATTACAGCAAAAGTGTTTTCGCTCCGATAAAAACACTGCTGCTTCGTTTTAAAGACCGGTCTTTGGTTAATCAGTCGAGTCTTATGGGTGGCAACAACGTCGTGTTTTTTGGCGGAGGTGCTGTTTCTTTTTCTTCTGGCGGAAGCACTGAGTCGGAAAACCAACTCGATAAAATTGTTGTACAGGTAAAAGAAAGCAGTCAGCTTTCTGCTACCGCTGAAGCCATAAAAAAGATGCTCACACGCCGCCATCAGGGTGTTGATGATTTTCAGATAACTATCCCCGAGCTGCTGCTAAAGCAGGAGCAGAAGACCAAAGATATTTTTAATATCGTGCTTGGTGCCATCGCAGGCATTTCGCTTGTGGTAGGCGGAATAGGCATTATGAACATCATGCTGGCTTCGGTAATGGAGCGCATTCGTGAAATAGGTGTGCGCCGAGCCACTGGAGCAACTCAGCGTGATATTGTTTTCCAGTTTCTATCTGAAGCTACTTTTATCAGCATATCTGGAGGAATTATCGGTGTTATTTTGGGCGTTGTTATGGCCAAAATCATCACCTTTTCAACCGACATCCTTACCATTGTATCGTTCTGGTCTATATTGCTTTCTTTTGGTGTGGCCGCTTCTGTGGGCATTATTTTTGGCTACTTGCCAGCACGTAAAGCTGCCGAACAAGATCCGGTTGAATCGTTGCGTCACGATTAGTTTCTTGCCTAAAAGCGTGCTTCGTTATTTCCCCAACGGATGAAGCAATAGTTCGATGTATTTTTCTTGTGTCATGCTGTCGTAATGCAAATATCCATAGCGGTATTGATAGGTTTGTAGCTGGCAAAAAAGCGTTAAAACAATGGTTAACCCGATAACCATACGTTTGAACGGCGTATGCGAAACAAGGATGCCCAGCAGTATCATGAAAAATGGGAGATACTCAATCATAACTCGCGACGAAAAACTGCCCCCATAATACCAAAGCCACCAGCTGCTCAGTATGTACACAACAAGTATCAAAAATCCCGACAGCCAGAGGGCAGCAAACTTTGATTGTCGGTAAAAATAAAACAAACCGCCAAGTGATAGAAACGCCAACGGGGTGTAGACGAAAAAGCCTTTTTTAAAGGAAAAAAGGAAGTCGATAACATGTATTTCTGAAAAATTAAACCCTTCGCCTTGGTACGAAAAAACAAAGAAGTCTCCGGTTTGCAGGTAGTAGATGATGTTTTGAATGCCAGCAATAGCTGAAGCAAGGACGATTCCAGCAAAAAAGAATTTTGGCATTTTCAGCAGCCTTTTAAAATGCGAAGTAAACACGGCCCAGCTGCCTGCAATGGCAGGTAAACTGAGAAAAACGAGGGCGTTCACTGGTCTGATCAGGAAGATAAGTCCAAAGGTAACCATGGCCAAAATAAAATAACGGGGTTTTTCGGTAACGAAAAATGTTTTTGAGCAAAAAACAAAAAGGCTGACCATAGCGAACGAATAAACATGCGACATGGCTGGCTCTTCCGAAACGTAGTAGAATAAATTTGTGCCAAATAATGTTGCTAAAAGCACGAAGGCGGAAATTGTTTTGTTGATTTTGAAAAGACCCAAACTTAGTGATAACCACCATAATCCCAGCAGGGTATAAAATATAGCCGCGACATGTGTCATGATAAGTACCCACACCGAAAACCCGTCCATTGAATTGCCTGTAAGAGCGTTTATGACATGTCCGGCCAAATAAAAAGGGAGTATTAGCAGTGCAGTTCCAGCGTAATACTTGTTAACGGTTTTGCCATCAACCTGTTTGCGGTAGTCAAAATAAAATTCACGGTGGTCAGGGTTTTGGGCGATTGAGTCATGAAAGCTGAAGGTGAGGTCGTTATAAACGAAAATAGCTGGAAGATAGGAGAAATACCCCACGCCATCTACCTTCACAATGCTATTCCAGCGGTCATCGCCCCATTTCATGTTGGCACTTGTCCAAACCAATACCACAGCCATGAAAAGCATTGCCCACAAATCCGTTTTTTTTCTGTCCTTCATCCCTTTTTGTTATTTTTTTTGACTAATCGCCAAGATGAATCAGGTTGCCACTACCTTGCTTGCTCAGGTTTATAACATCTGGATTGCCGAAATAGTAAATATTGCCCAGACTTTGAATGGTTGCTCCCAGCTCCTCGGTAGCCCTTACGTACATATTGTTACTACTGTTGTTGTTTACATACAGCAGTGTGGCTTCCAGATTTCTGATGTCAATCAGCCCGAAGCCTGCACTGTATCCATAAACCAGCCCGCATTTTCCTGAAATCACCAGTTTCTGTGTGCCATAATGAAGCCCTGCCCGTATAAGTCTCGATCTCAGTAACAAATCAACACGGCCGGCGCCCTCGTATAAGTTGATTATCAATGTATCCTGAAAAATGGTGTCGGTAGTGGTTATATTCCCGATAGACCTGTAGTTAAGTGTATCGAGTTTTTGTAATTCTAAAAATACCCTTACTGGTTGGTCGTAGCTCCTTAACCAGTTGCATGAATTGGTGTTTCGGATTACCAAATTACCACGTTTGTCAACTTCTGTAACAATTCCCGAAATGAGGTTGCTTCCGGCTTCCACAGTGCATTTAAAATCAGAACCTTGCTCAAGAATTAAATCTACATTGTCGTAGGTTATGATGTTGCTGAACGGAGCTAAAGTCCGTGTTTCTGTTGTTATTTTCCCTGACGAGCTAAAACAGTTGTCGATACCGCCTTTGCTGCAAGCGCCCAAAATTAAAATGAGGATCAGCAATCCAAATATAGGTCGTGTTTTAGTCATGATGTATTTTTTGGCGGTATTTTACAAACACTTTATATCCCAGGCCAAAGCCAATATATTCGGCTTTTCCAAGGTGTGAGCTCAAGGCCATGTTGGCGAAAAAGTGCTCTGAAACATGGTATTTTAAGGTAAGTCTTTGAAAAAAGTCACCTTCACTTCGCTCTTTTCCAGCTACATTCATGCCTACGTTAAATAAAAACGACAAACGGTCGAGCATCAGTTCGTAGGCAAAGCTGACGCCAACTTTGGTGGCATCGCGCAGGTTGGGTTCTTTGTTTAGCGTTTTGCGAAGGATGAAAACATCCGATTCATCGTAAGTGTAATCTAGCCCGACACCAAATTTACTTTTGTAACTCACCCTGGCCATGACGTTGGTGTAGAGTGCGTAAACCATAAACCTTTCACCAAGTTGTTCAGTCATGTCTTTGGTGGCAATGGCCGACCCAACCTGAATTTCAAGAAATTTACTGACATCAAACTCAAAAGTATAATGAATGGGAAGAAATTGTATTTAT
>CAYWNI010000132.1:0-8284 GCA_964459525.1 uncultured Lentimicrobiaceae bacterium
TATTAGACAGTGAAAATAAACTACAATATGTTGTTATCCAACACCATGATATCACCCAGGCCAAACAATCTGAAGAGGCACTACGAAGAAGCGAAGCCATAAAGAATACCATGGTATCCAATATTGGCGATGTGATTGTTATTGTCGACCAAAACGGAATAACCCAGTATGAAAGCCCCAATATTACCAAATTGTTTGGTTGGACACCCGAAGAATTGGTTGGTAAAAGCACGTGGGATAATATTCACCCTGAGGATGTGGCAGCAGGACAGAATTTTATTGACACAATTATAACAAAACCGAATGCTACCGGGACTAAAGAATTGCGCTATAAACGCAAAGACGGACAATATGTGTGGATAGAAATTAACGTAATAAACCTAATCCTCGATAAGGATATTAATGGGATTCTTGGAAATTACCATGACATATCAGAAAGAAAAAATGCAGCTCAGGAACTCATTGCAGCCAAAGAAAAGGCGGAAGAAAGCGACCGATTAAAAAGTGCATTTTTAGCTAATATGAGCCACGAGATCCGTACCCCGATGAATGGCATTCTTGGCTTTACTAGTTTGTTGAAGAATCCAAGACTTAGTGGTGATGAAATGAAAGAATACATTCAAATCATTGAAAAAAGTGGTAACAGGATGTTGAATACTATTAATGACATTGTTGATATTTCGAAAATTGAGGCGGGACTGCATGAAGTTCACAAAAAAAGTGTGGATATAAAAAAGATAGTTGTTACATTAATTAATTTTTTCTCAAATGAAGCAAACGAAAAAGGACTTATCATTAATTACCTTCCTGGGGTTTCAGACTTGGAAGTTCACATTGAAACTGATAAAGAAAAATTTGAGAGCATTTTAACAAACCTCATTAAAAATGCAATAAAATACACTGACGAAGGTGAGATAACTATTGGTTGTAAAATCAAAGATAGTGAAGGCAAAAAACATTTGAAAATATTTGTTAAGGACACCGGCATAGGAATTCCAAAAGACAGATTAAAAGCTATTTTCAATCGCTTTGAACAAGCAGACATTGAAGACAAACATGCACTCCAAGGCTCTGGACTAGGTCTTTCCATCACTCAATCTTACGTTGAAATGCTTGGAGGCAATATTAACGTAGAATCAAATGTAGGTGTTGGCTCAACATTTACTTTTAGTATTCCTATTATGCGTAGCGTTAACTTGGAAGAAGTCAAACCATCTGAGCAACTCAATGAAAATAAAAAAGAAAAGCCTAATGATTTGACTTTAATTATAGCAGAAGATGATGACGTTAGCCAGCTCTACTTGGAAGCTATTTTAACCCATAAATTTGAAAAAATAATATATGCAAGTAACGGGAAAGAAGCTATTGAAAAAATAAAGGAAAATCCTGAAACCAATCTTATTCTGATGGATATTAAAATGCCTATTTTGGACGGTTTATCAGCAACAAGAAAAATAAGAAAATTTAATAAAGATGTTGTCATAATTGGTCAAAGTGCTTATGGATTGTCTGGAGACAAAGAGAAAGCAATCGAAGCCGGTTGTAATGCTTATATCGCTAAACCAATAAACAAAGATGATTTAATCGAAGTGATTAAGGAACAATTGAAAAAATAAAGAAGCATTTAACATTTTGCATAAGCAATGGCAAGTAAAGCGCTAAAAATCAAGGCTTTTAGCCCACTCAAACTGCCTAGCTGATTAACAGGTAATTACCACGCAATCTGCCACTACTCATACAATTTACCACTTAACAAAAGAAAGATGAATACTAAACCAACATATCAAGAGTTAGAAAATCAGATTGCGGAACTTAAAAAGCAAAATGATATTCTTCACCTGAAATCTATTTTTCATAAAACACTTGATACAATAGATGCTGCAATTTATGTTGCTGATATGGACACGTATGAACTTTTGTATGTAAATAAAAAAGGTGAAGAATTAATAGGCAATAAATTAGGCCAGAAATGCTATTCGTCTATACAACAAGGACAAACAAAACCTTGTGAGTTTTGCACGAACCATTTACTTATTGATAACGAAGGTAAGCCAAAACAACCGTATGTGTGGGAATTTCAAAATACAGTAACAAAACGTTGGTATCAAGCAAGTGACCAGGCAATTCCATGGACGGATGGCAAATTAGTAAGGATAGAAATAGCCACCGCTATTACTGAGCGGAAGGAAGCAGAGAATAAACTAGAGCAAGCTTTACAAGACTTAAAAAATAGTGAAACTAAATTTGAACAATTATCGAATCTTACATTTCAAGGCATTGCCTTGCATCAAAACGGTATCGCCATTGAAATTAATCCTACATTTACTCAAATATGTGGTTACACTCCTGAAGACGTTATCGGTAAAAATATCGTAAAACTAATTGTTAAAAAAGAATACCATGATATTGTTTCAAAAAACATAAATAATAATGTTGCCAATCCTTATGAGGTTGAAGGAATAAAAAAAGATGGGACAGAAATTTATATTGAAATAGAAGGAAGAAATATTGAATTAGAAAATAAGACAATTCGTGTAGCGGCAATTAGAGATATTAGTGAGCGTAAGAAATTTCAAAAAGAATTACAAAAACAAAATAAGGAATTACTAATAGCCAAAGAAAAAGCGGAAGCAAGTGAAGCGAAATTCAAGCAATTATCGAATCTTACATTTGAAGGGATCGTTTTGCACCAAAAAGGGATTGCCATTGATATCAACCTTTCGTTTGCAAAAACATTTGATTACACCCCTAAAGAAGTCATAGGTAAAGATCTTTTAGAGCTAATTGTTAAAAAAGAATACCATGGTATTGTTTCAGAAAACATAGTTAAAAGCTATGCTTTTCCCTATGAGATTGTAGGCCTAAAAAAAGATGGTTCAGAATTTCCTATGGAAATAGAAGCAAGAGATATTGCATTAGATGATACAACAATTCGTGTGTCGGCGGTTAGAGACATAAGCGAGCGCAAAAACTTTCAAAAAGAATTACAAAAACAAAATGAGGAATTATTAAAAGCCAAAGAAAAAGCTGAATTAAGCGAAGATAAGTTTCGGGCAATAATTGAAACATCGCCAGATGGTATAGTCATTACGGCATTAGATGGAACAATGCAATACGTGTCGCCAGGGATTCTTGCTATGTGGGCTTACGATGATGAAAATGAAATGATTGGCAGGAAAATAACCGATTTCATCAGAAGTGACTATCACGCAAAAGCGGCTAATTCAATGAAGGATAAGTATGATGGTAAATTTCATGGTGCTACCGAATATGTGATGATAAAAAAAGACGGAAGTGAATTTTTTGGCGAATCAAATTCAAGTATTTTATACAATGAAAATGCAGAACCCGTAAGTTTTTTAATTGTAAATAGGGACATCACAAACCGCAAAAATGCAGAATTTAAAATAATAAAACAAAAAGAACAATTACAAGAATTAAATGCGACAAGAGACAAGCTTTTTTCAATAATAGCTCACGATTTAAGAAGCCCGTTTAACAATATTTTAGGGTTTTCGGAATTGCTGATTGAAAACATTAATGATTTTGAGATTGAAGAATCTGAAAAGTATTTAACCATAATAAATTCGTCAGCCAAAAACACGCTTGTTTTACTTGATAACTTATTAAATTGGGCACAATCTCAAACAGGCAAAATTAGTTTCAATCCTGTAAGACTAATTTTTTCAAATATTATTCTGGAAATAATTAAACTAAAAAAACCAATTGCCAAGAGTAAAAATATTGCCTTAAATTATTTCTCTACTGATGAAATTTATGTTTATGCTGATGAAAATATGCTGAAAACAATTTTAAGAAATCTAATTTCGAACGCCATTAAATTCACGGAAATTGGAGGTCAAATACAAGTCTTCGCATTAACAAAACCGGAGCACGTAGAAATTACTATTTCTGACAATGGCATCGGCATGAACAATGTAAAACTTACAGAACTTTTTAAGCTAAATTCAAATTCAAGTACTTTAGGAACTGCAAAAGAAAAAGGTTCAGGTTTAGGATTGATGCTTTGTAAGGATTTTATTGAGAAACATAATGGGGAAATTTGGGTTGAAAGTAAAGAAGGAAAAGGAAGCGATTTCAAATTTACTTTACCATTAGAAATATCAGTATAAAAAAACTGCTTATAATAACCAAGACTATGAGCGGTGCACCGCGCCCAGCGTGGAGTCCATGTTGAACTACATCCGCCTCCCCACGGATTATTTACTTAACGAAACTTTTGCTTGTTTTTTGATTGTGCCCTGCCGCAAAAGGCTGTTTTATCTAATTGATTTTTCGATGTCAGGTATAAACATCCTGAAAACCTCACCTCACGACCCACGAAAAACGATTCACGATCCACGACCCACGATCCACAACACTGACTATTATCATATCGCAGGTTTCTTTGTTTTTTTATAGGTTTGCCGCGGCGAGCAAAACTTTCCTTTGCATTAAAATCAGAGAATATGGACAAGATCAAGAAAAAAGTAGGGTTGTTTCAGCAGATGTTAAACTGGACTGAGAAAATTGGGAATGCTTTGCCGCATCCAGCTACCTTGTTCGCTCTTTTTGCTCTGTCGGCACTTGCTTTTTCGGCCATAGGTCATTGGCTAAACTGGGAAGCTGTTCACCCTGGCACCAATGAAATAATCACTCCAGTAAACCTGTTATCGGTAGATGGCATACATCGGATTTTGCTCGAAATGGTTGATAATTTTACCGGATTTGCCCCTTTGGGCATCGTGCTGGTGGCCATGCTGGGCATTGGTATAGCCGAGCAAAGCGGATTGATTAACGCTATTATCCGACTATTGGTACTGAATAGCCCACGTCATTTATTGACCTTTGTTATTGTCTTTTCCGGGATTTTATCAAATATAGCTTCCGATGTGGGCTATGTGTTACTCATCCCGCTGGCGGGTGTTATATTTTTAGCCGTAGGCAGACATCCTGTGGCTGGCATGGCGGCGGCTTTTGCGGGCGTTTCAGGTGGTTTTAGCGCCAACTTGGCTCTGGGTACGGTAGATCCATTATTGGCCGGATTGAGTGAGGAAGCCGCCCACATTCTCGATCCCACATACCATGTATATGCAACAGCCAATTACTATTTTATGGTGGTCTCTACCTTTATCATTGCTTTTGCCGGAACCGTTGTTACCGAACGTGTAATTGAACCCCGGCTTGGAAAATACAACGCCGATGCGCTTACCGAACCCCATTCTTTTGATAAAATCTCCTCCCTGGAAAAAAAGGGACTCATGTATACTTTACTGGTTTTTCTGGTAATTTTAGGCATTACACTGGCTGGCATTATTCCGGCCAATGGATTTTTTAGAGGGGCAGACGGGGGCATCCTCAGTTCACCGCTGATTAAAGGCGTTGTTGCCATGCTGTTTATAACGGCCAGCGCACTTGGTCTTACATATGGATTTGTAACAAAAGTTTTTAAAAATGATGCTGATGTAGTGAACGGAATGGCGGCAAGCATGAAAACGCTGGCCACTTACCTGGTATTGGTCTTCTTTGCAGCTCAGTTTGTTGCCTATTTTAAATGGAGTAACCTGGGCATGATTTTGGCTGTTAAAGGAGCTGATTTGTTAATGTCGGCAGACATCGGGCTTATCCCCTTGATGATTCTTTTTATTCTGTTGTCGGCAGCCATCAACATGGTTATGGGAAGTGCTTCAGCCAAGTGGGCCATACTCGCCCCCATATTTATCCCGATGTTTATGATCATGGGCTACTCTCCTGAGCTATCGCAGGTTGTGTACCGCATTGGCGACAGCGTTACCAACGTTATTTCGCCGATGATGAGCTTCTTCGCTTTGATTATTGCTTATTTCCAAAAATATGAACCCAAAGCCGGAATTGGTACCATCATCGCCACCATGTTGCCCTATTCATTTGCCTTTTTGGCAATCTGGATTGTACTGCTGGTCATTTGGTTAATTGCAGGATTACCTTTGGGCCCGGATGCCGGAATACATTATGTATTACCAGTGAAATAGAGAAAAGGTGCTTTATACTGTTTTGTTCTAGCGCAATTATTTCCGCTTTTCTCTGAAGAAATCTTGAATTAACGCACCGCATTCTTTCGCCAAAACACCACCCACTACTTCGGTTGAAGGATGCAAAAAGGGTTCTTTCATTTTTGAAAAACCCCTTTTTTCGTCATAAGCACCAAAAACCACCTTGCTTATTTGTGTCCAGTAGGCAGCACCAGCGCACATCACGCAGGGCTCTAAGGTAACATACAAGGTGCAGTCTTTGAGGTATTTTCCGCCAATAAAATTAGCCGCAGAGGTAAAAGCCTGCATCTCGGCATGGGCCGTTACATCGTTTAGGGTTTCGGTGAGGTTGTGTCCGCGTGCGATAACTCGGTTGTCGTAAACCACCACTGCGCCCACCGGAACTTCATTTTGAAAACGCGCTTTACTAGCCTCTTTCAGGGCCTCTTTCATAAAATGTTCGTCTGAAAAAATGGAGATCGTCATGGCTTCTTGCTAAAAAACGGAAATATTACTATCACTTCTAAAACCCAACTTATAACTTTAAACCCCAAACCTCCGGTTAATGTATTCGTTCATTTCTTTTAACGAAGCTACTTCTTGCGAGGCATTTCCAGAACGCACATAAAATTTTTCGGTTTGTTGTCCTTGCTTGCTTTTGGTAACAATAAACAGTGGTCGCACACCGGGATGAATCTGTATAGCACAAATGGTTTTGCCTTCGATTTGCGGAAATTGAATATGAAGAAAATGATTTGCAAAGGTTAAGCCAAATTGGTTGGTTATCAGCTTGCGCAAATGGAGCTCAAAATAATCAACATCTTGTTTTTTAAGACTTTTAAAATCAGGTTCGAGACCCAGAATTTCTAGATTGTCGGCAACACCGATAAAAAGTGTACCCCCTTTGGCGTTGGCAAAAGCCGAAATGCTTTTCAAAATAACCCCTTCAAGTATCGGATTAACTTGCTCTTCACGATAATCCCATCGCAACGAAGACTTGAATTCAATGCTTTCTGATTCACCTTTGCTTATTAAGCTTGGAATTTCGTTTAGCGGCAAAGGTGTAGGCGGATCAGGTGCTTGGATGCTTTTCTCACGGTGTTTGCGTTTTACCGTAAAGTAAGAAAGCGCACCTAGAATAAGAAACAACGCTGCCAAATAAACAAAAATCAACTCCTGATCGCGCTCTGTTTTTGCCAGATCGGGCGCCGAAAGGGTAAGCCCGAAACCTGAAATCCCCATCGAAGGTTTTAGCTGCATCAATCGCGTCCAATAAACCTGATTGGCATAGGTAAACGAATAAGAATAATTTTGTCTGTCTTGCTGCTTTTTCCAATTATTAATCAGTTTTTTTACCTCCGTATTCAGTTCAAAATACCGTTTAATTTTTGCCGTATCGGTTGTTTTTATAGGAGTAAGTATTTCATCGTTTTGGGTAATAACTGATACCAGCGGATTTTTAAATTTAAGAGCAGGGACAAACTGTTTTCCCATTTTTTTAGTTCCATACAAAAATGCTACCGCCATTTCCTGATTGTTTTCGGTGGTCATATCAAAAAGCATCATCAAAAGATCGGGAGTTTCGGGCAAAGGCTGCCGCACATTTACCCAAACATTGGAGGTATCATTGTCGCCCAACTGATTCTTAATGTGCTTAAAACTCGAATTGCTAACAAGATAACTGTAGGTATCGCTCCATTCGCTCACTACCTCAAGTTTTTCATTGAGTCGTTGCCAACCTACCAGCGAATCGTGTGTTTCTTTGTTAAAAGTAGTCGTCCAGGTTTTTCCATCCTGAACAATAGCATAGTTTAACCTGCGGTTAAACAAAATAACGCCTGTAAGAAATTTATCCTCCTCAATTAAATTACTGAAAAACAAGTTAAGCGAGTCGTTACTGACGAGTACGGTAGGATGATCATCCAGCTGACTGTACAAAATAGTTTTGCTGTTGCTAGCAGCCTTTAAAAAAGCAACAATATTTTTATTAAACCGCTGGGTCGCCTTGCTAATGATTTCATCCGCGTAAGTGTTTTGCTGGATGCGAAACCAATAAACCACCAGGCTCGCCACCATAAGAAAAGCAAAAACAACGGTAAACCATACACTTACTCTTTTACTAAACATAGCATTTTGTGGTTTTAGTCATCAAAGTTAATCGAATTTGAAAGATAGTCAATGTTGCGGCGCAAACCTTTATACCCTGCCCGTTGTACTGCTGAGTGTTTAAATAGCTGATTAAAAAGTGGTTTGTCCATTAAATCCCAATCTTC
>CAYWNI010000133.1:0-8241 GCA_964459525.1 uncultured Lentimicrobiaceae bacterium
GATGGTAAGCCGGGTGTGAGTTTCGTGGAAATTGTTTCCAACTGTAACTCAGGATGGAAAATGGAACCTGTGCAATCAAATATCTGGATGGAAGAAAATATGTTCCCCTTCTATCAGTTGGGCAATATTAAGGTCGATGGAAAATTGATCGAAAAGTAGTTAATTATAAAACTGAAGAAAATGACTGAAGAAATAATCATAGCAGGATTCGGAGGGCAAGGAGTTCTTTCCATGGGAAAAATTCTAGCCTATTCAGGAATAATGCAAGATCAGGAAGTTAGCTGGATGCCCGCCTATGGTCCCGAAATGCGTGGTGGAACAGCCAATGTAACGGTGATAATTAGCGATGAACGTATTAGTTCGCCAACACTTACCGCCTACGATACGGCCATTATCCTGAACCAGCAATCGATGGATAAGTTTGAGGAGGCTGTTAAGCCAGGAGGCGTTCTGCTGTATGATCCAAACGGGATTATACATCCCCCAACACGTACCGACATCACGATTTACAAAATAGAAGGTGCTAAACTGGCTGCCGAAATGGGAAACACCAAAATATTTAACATGATCGTACTTGGTGGATACCTGAAGATAAAACCCATTGTGAAACTTGAAAATGTTATCAAAGGGCTTAAAAAATCGCTACACGAAAGGTATCATAAGCTGATTCCGCTGAACGAAGATGCCATAACGGTTGGAATGAAAAATATCGTCGAGAACTAAATGAAAATTGGTTTTTAGCCCTTTTTATTCAGCAAAATATCTGTAATAATTAACCCGAATTATTATTTTTAGTAATAATTCGGGTTTCGTTTGAATATTCGACTATATTTGCAGCAGTTTTAATTTCAATAATACGCATATGAGTACTGGAAAAGTGAAATTTTTTAACACTTCCAAAGGTTACGGTTTCATCATAGATGAAGAAACCGGAAAAGAACATTTTGTTCACGTCTCGGGTTTGATAGACAATATCCAAGACGACGATTTAGTAACATTTGAATTGAAGGAAGGAAAAAAAGGCTTGATGGCAGCTGATGTCAGAAGAGCTTAAACCATACCCGATAATCAAAAATTCTTAGTCCCGCTTTTAGCGGGACTTTTTTTTTAGAATAGTTTTTCGGCAAACTCTTCCGTCCAGTCAGCAAGTTCCTGACGCTGAGCGTCGCTCAAGCGAGCCTCGGGATGCAGCGGAGGATAAATTTTCATTGGCATTTCCTTTTCAAGTACCTCTTCCGATATTTCTGAAAGCAGTTTTAGCTTTTGTGTCACAGCGAGATTCTCCCAATCAGAGAAATTCAATTCTTCACGACCTTCTCTGATGTCGCGGTTTACTAAATAAGAAACTGGTGCCACATAGGCATACCACGGATATTTGCTTTGGTTTGAATGGCAATCATAGCAAGCATTGATAAGTATATGTGATATGTTTTCCGGTAGCTGATTGTTTTGGAGTAGGTCAGCGGGGTTTTCAAGCTTTACCTCAGGTCGGTTGGTAGGGATTACTTGCAGCACCATAACGAGAACAAGCAAAATCCAAAAGAGTTTTTTCATGGTTTTATCGTTTAGTTAAACATTATCCAAATTTAAAAAATTTCTATTGTGGTTTTCTAAATCACTCAATAACTTTTCACCTATTAGGTTTATTGTCACTTAATTCAAATATTTGAGGAGTTTTATCATTTTAAATTCGTTCTAAATACTTGTAATACTGCAAAATAAAGCTTTATATTTGGTAGTTTTGTAGCCATAGTTAAAAAAAAGAACCATGATCAATAAACAGCTAACTCATCCACAGAGTATTGTCGTTGTGGGTGCTTCAAATGATATACAAAAACCTGGTGGTAAAATACTGAAAAATATCCTTTCTGGTGGTTTTGCCGGGAAGCTTTACGTGCTAAATCCAAAAGAACAAACTGTGCAGGGGGTAACAAGTTATAATAAACCAGCTGATCTCCCCGAAGTAGATTTGGCTATAATTGCGATTGCCGCAAAATATACACCCGAGGTGGTGGATTACCTTACCGAGCACAAAAATACACGCGCCTTTATCATCCTTTCGGCAGGTTATAGCGAAGAAAGCCACGATGGAAAACTCTTGGAAGACAGAGTGGTGGCTGCCATTGACAAGGTGGGTGGTGCTTTAATAGGGCCAAACTGCGTGGGCATACTTACGCCACAGCACCAAAGTATTTTTACCGAGCCTATTCCAAAGTTATCGCCACAAGGCTGTGATTTCATTACAGGCTCTGGGGCTACAGCCGTTTTTATTATGGAGGCTGGCATACCGAAAGGGCTGGAATTTGCCAATGTGTATTCCGTTGGCAACTCGGCCCAGCTCGGCGTGGAGGATATTTTAAAACACATGGATGAAAGCTTTAATCCGGCTACTGATTCTAAGGTGAAAATCCTCTACCTTGAAAACATTGAAAAACCTGACATGTTGCTGAAGCATGCCTCTTCGTTGGTGAAAAAAGGATGCCGTATAGCAGCCATCAAATCTGGCACTTCCGATGCTGGTAGTCGTGCCGCTTCTTCGCACACTGGCGCTTTGGCCAGTCCTGACGCTGCTGTGGATGCATTGTTTAAAAAAGCTGGTATTGTACGTTGCTACGGACGCGAGGATTTAATTAGCGTGGCTTCAGTATTTATGTATCCTGAGCTTACAGGTAAAAAAATCGCGATAATTACGCATGCCGGAGGTCCAGCAGTTATGCTTACTGACACCCTTTCGAATGGCGGACTGGAGGTGCCAGCAATCGTTGGTGATAAAGCTGAGGAGCTGAAAGCCAAACTGTTTCCTGGTTCGTCAGTGGCCAATCCGATAGATTTTCTTGCCACGGGCACCGCTGAACAGTTGGGCACCATTATCGATGCGGTAAACAATGATTTTGTTGACATTGATGCGATGGTAGTGATTTTTGGTACACCTGGCTTGTTTCCAATTTTTGACGTGTACAGTTTGCTCAACGATAAGATGAAAACATCTAAAAAGCCAATTTATCCTGTTTTACCTTCTGGAATTACCGCTGCACAAGAAGTAGATTCGTTTATAAGCAAAGGACGCGTGTTTTTCTCTGATGAGGTGGTGCTGGGGATGGCACTTTCGCGGGTTTATTATACGCAGAAACCAACAGAACATAAGGTAGAAATAAATGTAGATACTGAAAAAATTCGGGAAATAATTGAGAAATCTGGAAATGGATACCTAAATCCTGAAAAAGTACAGCAATTACTTGATGCGGCTGGTATTGCCCGTGCCCGAGAAATGGTTGTTAGCAGTGAGTCTGAACTAGCGGCGGCTATCGAAGCTGTTGGATTTCCTTTGGTGATGAAGGTTGTCGGCCCCGTACATAAGTCAGATGTGGGCGGTGTAACGTTAAATATCAAGACCAATGACAAAGCACAATCCGAAATGAAGCGCATGATGCAAATTGCTGATGCTACGGGAGTGCTTTTGCAACCCATGCTTAGCGGACTGGAGCTTTTTGCAGGAGTGAAAAAGGAGGACAAGTTTGGTCATCTTATTCTTTTTGGATTGGGTGGAATTTATATCGAAGTGCTCAAAGATGTCGTTAACTTGCTCGCGCCCGTTGCTAAAGAAGAAGTCGTGTGTGGCATGAAACAGCTAAAAGCTTATAAGATGATTCAAGGTACACGCGGAATGGAAGGCGTAAACGAAGCACTTTTTGTTGATACAGTTTGTCGCTTGTCGGCTTTAGTAGAAGCCGCTCCTGAAATCACCGAACTCGACCTTAACCCATTGTTGGGAACGAAAGCCGCCGTTGTTGCCGTAGATGCACGTATTAAAATTGAAAAATAACTTCATGAAAAAGGACGATTTTTTCTTTGCTCTACTGATATTGGCGTTGTTCCTGCCTTTTGTACTCAGTGATCAGGCTTTCAATTTCTATCTGGAATTTAATCACGATCACGGTCTGATTACATCGTTTATTAAGTTTGGAGTTTTGGCAACGGTGGGTGAGCTTATAGGTTTAAGAATTAAAACAGGATCGTATTTGATGAAGGGTTTTGGCGTAATACCGCGCATATTGGTTTGGGGAATGCTTGGGCTCACCATAAAAATGGCTTTTGTGATCTTTGCAACAGGCACGCCAATATTTATGAATTATTGTGGTTTTAATCATGCCAATGAGGTGATTATGGGAGCATTAACTTGGAATAAGTTAGCTGTTGCCTTTTGCATTAGCGCAGCCATGAACCTCATTTATGCGCCCGTTATGATGACTTTTCACAAAATAACAGATACCCATATACTGGCTAATGGCGGAACCATATCTGGGTTTTTTAGACCGATTCAATTTAGAAAAATTTTTATAAATTTGAACTGGGATGTTCAATGGAGCTTTATCTTTAAAAAAACAATTCCGTTTTTCTGGATTCCGGCGCATACCATTACGTTTCTCTTGCCGCCAGACTTTCAGGTGCTTTTTGCCGCTATTTTAGGCATTGCTTTAGGAACAATTCTGGCTGTCGCCGACAGAACTAAATAGTAAAATGAATATAAATTACAGCAAAATTATTTTCTATGAAATCAACACCTATAAACCATCAAATTGTAACTGACAAGATTAAAGCCAGTGGGTTGAAATCTGTTGGAACATCCTCCATAAGGGAGATTAAGAAATTAATAGACGAGATAGAAAAGGCTTCAGGTGAGAAGTTTATCCGTATGGAAATGGGAATCCCTGGCTTGCCACCTGAAAAAATTGGCGTAGCCGGACAAATAGAAGCGCTCCAAAAAGGCGTGGCTGCTAAATATCCTGACATACAAGGTGTTGGCGAGCTAAAGGAGGAGATATCGAAGTTTGTGAAATTATACATGGACATCGATGTTGCCAATGAGGGCTGTCTGCCTACTGTTGGCTCGATGCAGGGCGGTTTCGCCTGTTTTTTAATGTTGAGCCGTCTTTATAAGGAACGTGATACAACCTTGTTTATCGATCCTGGTTTTCCGGTGCACAAACAGCAGCATAGGGTATTGGGACGCAAGTTTGCCAGTTTTGATGTGTACAATTACCGTGGTGAAAAGTTGCGCGAGAAATTGGAATCATACTTTAAAACCGGAAAGATTCACTCGGTTTTGTATAGCAATCCAAACAACCCTTCCTGGATTTGCTTTACCGAAGATGAACTGCAAATTATTGGGGAATTGGCTACCAAATACGATGTTATTGTAATGGAAGATTTGGCTTATTTTGGTATGGACTTCAGGAAAGATTATAGTAAACCTGGAGTAGCTCCATTTCAGCCAACTGTAGCCCATTACACCGACAACTATATTTTGTTTATTTCAAGCTCAAAGGTGTTTAGCTATGCTGGTGAAAGAATTGGGATGATGGTTATTTCCAACAATCTGTTCAGTACGCGCTTCGAGGATTTACTCGAATTTTATCCTTCCTCGCAGTTTGGTTATGCCATGATTTTTGGTACGTTATATCCTTTAAGCTCAGGAACATCGCACTCGGCCCAATATGCATTGCTGGCCATGTTGAAGGCTGCCAACAATGGCACTTTTAACATCACGGCATCGGTGCTAAACTATGGCGATAAGGCACGTATTATGAAGAAACTGTTTACCGACAATGGTTTCGAAATAGTTTACGACACCGATATTGACCAACCTATTGCAGATGGTTTTTATTTTACTTTTTCCTATCCTGGCATGAATGCAGAACAGCTTTTAAATGAGCTTGTTTATTATGGAATTAGCGCCATATCACTGCTTATTACCGGTAGCGAGCGCAGCGAAGGAATTCGTGCTTGTACATCACTCATACAAACCAGTCAGTTTGGCGACTTAGAAGCAAGGCTGAAACAGTTTAAAGCGGATCATTAAAATTTCCTGAACCAACGTAAAAGCACAGACATCCTGAATGTTAATTTAGGAGTCTGTGCTTTTGTTTTCTTGAGTTCCACGTTTGTATATTATCAAACCATTCAAAAACCGCCGCAAAATTTGATCCTGTAAAGCCATGTATTTAGGGTGATCACTTTTCCGGAAAAAGGCCCCCAATTCACTTTTAGATATTTCATAATCAGACAGCTTCAGAATTTCGATGATATCCTCATCGCGCAACTGTAATGCTACCCTGAGCTTTTTTATGATGTCGTTGTTAGTGAGTGCCATTGTTTAGGGTTTAATGGGTGTTTAATTGAGTTTTCGGTATTTAATCCGCTTGGGCGCAACATCCCCAAGTCGTTTCTTCTTACTTTCTTCATATTCAGAGTAGGAGCCCTCAAAATATACTACTTTTGAGTCGCCTTCAAAAGCAAGAATGTGGGTGGCAATACGATCTAAAAACCACCTGTCGTGCGAAATAACTACTGCGCAACCTGCGAAATTCTCCAGTCCTTCCTCCAATGCCCTCAGCGTATTTACGTCGATGTCGTTTGTTGGCTCATCGAGCAACAGCACGTTGGCTTCCTGTTTCAAAGTCATGGCTAAATGTAAGCGATTGCGCTCGCCACCAGAAAGTACGCCAGCCTTTTTACCCTGATCTACCCCACTAAAATTGAATCGAGAGACATAAGCCCTTGAATTCATGGTTCTGTTTCCAAGCTGTATGATATCGTGGCCACCTGAAATTACTTCCCAGACATTTTTTTCGGGATCGATATCGGTATGTGCCTGATCAACATAACCAACCTGCACTGTATCACCGACTTCAAAAAATCCGCTATCGGGTTTTTCAAGTCCCATGATGAGGCGGAACAAGGTTGTTTTTCCAGCACCATTGGGGCCAATTACGCCAACGATACCTCCTGGGGGAAGACTGAAATCAAGGCCGTCGAAGAGTAGTTTGTCATCGTAAGCTTTGCGTAAACCTTTGGCTTCTATTACTTTGCTTCCGAGACGTGCTCCGTTTGGAATGAATAGCTCTAGTTGTTCTTCTCTGGTGTTACTGTCGTCGGCAAGCAGTTTCTCATAATTTGAAATACGTGCTTTCGATTTGGCGTGCCTGGCTTTGGGAGCCATTCTTACCCATTCCAGCTCGCGCTCCAGTGTTTTTCGTCGCTTGCTGGCCGTTTTTTCTTCCATGGCTAGTCGTTTTGACTTTTGTTCTAACCATCCGGTATAATTTCCTTGCCAGGGAATACCATGTCCGCGATCGAGTTCCAAAATCCAGCCGGCTACATTGTCGAGGAAATAACGGTCGTGGGTAACTGCGATCACCGTTCCTTTGTATTGTTTTAAATGATTTTCAAGCCATTCAACCGACTCGGCATCCAAGTGGTTGGTGGGCTCATCTAGCAGCAAGATGTCGGGTTCTTTGAGTAGCAACCTACAAAGTGCTACACGACGACGCTCTCCTCCTGAAAGTACCTGAACCGATTTAGATTCATCGGGACAACGCAATGCATCCATTGCACGCTCAAGCTTTTGGTCTATTTCCCAGCCATTATGCTGGTCAATCAGCTCGGTGAGCTCGCCTTGCCTTTGAATTAGTTTGTCCATGGCATCATCTGTCATGGGTTCTGAAAACTTTAGGTTAACCGCTTCATACTCTTTGAGTAAGTCGATAACCTCATGCACACCTTCCTCAACAATTTCACGAACAGTTTTCGTATTGTCGAGTTGCGGTTCCTGCTCTAAAAGTCCTACGGAATAGCCTTTTGAAAAAACGACCTCTCCGCTATAGGCGTTGTCGACACCAGCAATGATGCGCAAAAGCGTTGACTTACCGGAACCGTTTAATCCGATAATACCAATTTTAGCACCATAAAAAAAGGACAGGTAAATATCCTTGATAATTTCGCGATTGGGAGGCACAATTTTGCTCACCCCCACCATTGAAAAGATGATTTTCTTGTCGTCAGCCATGGTCTTAGTTTTTTGCAAATATAGGCGAATTTTATGGCGAAAAACAGCGGTTATGAACTGTTGACCGAGCGACTTGCCATATAAAAACCTTTGTATTGCTATCTGGATTAGTTGTGTATTTTTGTGGAGTTAAACCAAATAATGTGATAATTAAAACCAAGTTTGGATTATTTACAACGCTACTCTTGGCAATGCTACTGGTTTTTGTGCTGGTAAATGCGTTGCTGCTACCAAAATCTGATAAGGTTTTTATAGATGGAGATGGCAGCGGACATTATGCCTATTTGCCTGCTTTATTGATTCACCGAACGGTTGATTTTACAATTCTGCTTCAGGAAGAGAAAGCCAGAAAAAGTGCTGATTACGTGGGCCATAATTACCATGAAAGGGACGGG
>CAYWNI010000134.1:0-8189 GCA_964459525.1 uncultured Lentimicrobiaceae bacterium
TAGCGCAACCTATAGGCTCAAAATCGAATTAAGGGTGTTTTCTTAGTGGCACTATCTAGGGTTTCGTAGACGGAGTTGTTGGAGATGTATTCGGGGACGATTTGTTTCATCATTTTGACTAGGGAGAATTCGTCGGCTTCGATGATGAGCTCGGAGAGTTGGTCGATGTAGTTGCATGCGGCAGTTCGGGTGATGGTGTCGACGTGGGCGCGCATGATTTTGGGGTGGTGGGTGGGCAGGGTGTTTTCTTTGTCGTTGAGAAGTTCTTCATAGAGTTTTTCGCCGGGGCGCAATCCTGTTTCGATGATTTGGATGTCGCGGTCGGGTTCTAATCCATAGAGTTGTATCATTTTGCGGGCCATGTCGTAGATGCGCACTGGACTTCCCATGTCGAAAACAAAGATATCGCTGCCTGTGCCCATGGCGCCTGCTTCGAGGACTAGGTTACAGGCTTCAGGGATGGTCATGAAGTAGCGGGTGATTTCTTTGTGGGTGACGGTGATTGGGCCATTGTTTTCTATTTGCTTGCGAAAGAGGGGAACTACTGAACCGTTGGATCCGAGCACGTTGCCAAAGCGGGTGGTAACAAAACGGGTTTGGTCGGTGCTAAGTGATTGTATGTATATTTCTGCAATACGCTTGGATGCGCCCATGATGTTGGTGGGGTTGACGGCTTTATCGGTGGAGACCATAACGAATTTTTCGGCTTCGTACTGCACGGAGAGATCGGCAACTATTTTGGTACCAAACACATTCACCAGCAGGGCTTCGTATGGGTTGTCTTCCATGAGGGGGACGTGCTTGTATGCGGCGGCATGGTAGATAACGTGGGGGCGGTATAATTCGAAGATTCGCTGCATGCGGAGGCGGTCTTTTACGTTGGCAACGACAAACTCGATATGTCCTTGGAGGTATTTTAGGTTTTTGTTGTTTTTTATTTCAAACTGAAGGTCGTAGAGGGGCGACTCGGCTTGGTCGATGAGGATAACGCGTGCTGGGTCGTAGCTAAGCACTTGTCTGGCGATTTCGCTGCCAATGCTGCCGGCTGCTCCTGTTATCATTACGACTTTATTTTTAAGTTCGCGGGTAACGTTTTTACTGTCGAGTTGAATGGGGTCGCGTTCGAGGAGTTCTTCGATTTTTACACGGCGTAGCTGCTGCGAGCTAAGCTGCCCGTTTATCCATAGGTCGATACCTGGCACGACTTTTACATTGAGGTGGAGGTCGAGGCCGTGTTCTACAATTTTCTTTTTACGCTCTGGGCGCATGTTTTGGATGGCTATAATTAGCTGTTCTATGTTGTGGCGTTTAACATAGGATGATTTGAGGGCGCGGTAGGAGGATATTACGGGAATGCCTTCGAGGGTTTTGCTTATCTTGGAGGGATTGTCGTCGATAAAGGAAACGATGTCGTAATGAAAGGAAGGATCTTGCAGGAGGGCGTTTTTCGTGAGCAGCCCAGCGGCGCCTGCACCATAGATCACTACGCTAATTCGCCTTTTTGTGTACCGTGTAAGGAGTCGAAGGTAAACAAGCCTGATCATCACGCGGCTTCCAACGAGCGTAAAGATGGTAAGGAGGTAGTGGGTGGTTAGAATACCATAAGGAATTGATAGTATGGCCTCTGGATTGTAATAGAGGAGGAAATTGGTGATTATTAGCAGGATAAGAAGCCCTGTGCTAGCTGCTTTAAAAATCTTAAAGGCATCAATGATGCCGGTGTGCCTGATGATTCCTGAAAAGGATTGAAATACCATGAACCCAAAAAGGTAGGCGGTAACGACCATGCCAAGCTGAAGTTCGACGTTATAAGGGTTTATGTCGATGTAGTTGAAGTTGTAACGTATGAGATAGGAAACCAAAAAGGCACCTCCTACAATGGTTGAATCAAATATGAGGATAATCCAACGGGACAGAAACTGACTGGAGTAGTTTTCGAGTAGTTTTCTAATCATATAAGAGTTATTGGTTCATAGCTGACTTTGAGTTATGTACGTTGTTAGGTGTAAATGGTTACATTTCAAATGAGCTTTTTGCAAATGTAGGGGTTTTTTGTTTAGTTTAATCTGGTTTTATTGAAATTATTGTTGAAGGGGTCGGGGAAGGGACAAGTGACAAGTGACTATAGTTGGAGGATTCATCGAACGAACTCCTATCTCCTAGCCACAAGCGACGGTTTTTTGTCCACGCCTGCCTGGCGGTAGGCAGGAATTACACGAATAGGCACGAATTTATTTATTGTCACGAATTAATGAAGCTACGCTGTGGGGGAAGTTGCGAGTGACTTAAGTTTTAAGTGCCATAAGTTGGGAGTTTCCACGATCCACGATCCACGATCCACGACCCACGATCCACGAAAGACGAGCCACGATTCACGAGCCAGATGGGAAGTGGAGGATTGTGATGATTTGGTTGGTGCTTTCGTGGCGGTAGCAGGTTTCGATGAGGGGAGTATTTTGGTGCTGGGAGTCGTCGGATAGCTTGAACCAGTCGGAGACTTTAAGGTGCCGGGAGCTTGGACCGGCGGGGGTGTTTGCTTTGCTAATTTCGGCGGAAAGGGAGTTGGCGGGGAGGTAGTGTTTGTTTTCGGTTAGTATTTTGTGGTGTGGAAAGTCGTTATGGCATTTGTCGAAAGGTTGCGTGGCGATTTTGCCGTTGTGGCTTTGCAGGATTAGGATGGGGTCGCTGGCGAGGGTTGCAAATCGGTTGATGGCGCTCAGGAGACTTACTTCATAGAAATCAGCTAACTGGGTGAGGAGGCTGATGGAGAATTGTTTTCCGGCAACGTCTTCAGCAAACCAGGCGGAGGGCATGAGCAGGCAGGCGGCAAAATGGTTGGCTTCTTTCTCGATGTAAGGGTCGGTTGGTATGCCGCTCTCTGGGTTACTGGTCATTATTGTTCCACTCATGAGTTCTTTGCGGTGGTCAGGAATATGGTAATGACCGAGCTCGTGTGCCAAAGAAAAACGTTGTCGTCCTATTACGAACGGGCGGGTGGGTGATTGGTTAAAAAACATCGTAAAACGCCCACTGCTGCACACAATCAGTCCTTCAAAGTCGTTATGGAAATCGCTTTTGTGTGTTTTTATACCAAGTTTGTCAACAATATGCATTAAATCGACTGCGCCCTTTTGAGGACAGTACTGTTCGATTACAAAATCAGATAATTGCTCAATGTAAGCTTTGCGGCGAGGCATTAATCTTTTTGTCATAGCAGGTGAATCGGTTTGACATTTCTAAAACAATGGGTTTGATTGTGCTAAAGTAAAAAAACTTTCGGAATCTGATGTTACCGAAAGTTTTTTTAGAGATAGGCCAGCACGACATCCAGTAACTAAAATATTTAGGCGCTTGGGGTTAAAATTGGGATGTCGGCATTTGTTTGTCATTAGGCAAAAGGGATATTGGGTTATGGCTTACTGCCTTCGTCTTCCTCTGTAGGTGGATTTTCTTTGGCTAACTGTTCGTCGCTAGCAAGTAAATCGCGAATTAATTTTTCGCTATGCTCGGAAAGTTTCACTCCATTTCGGGCGGCCAAATTAAGGATCATGCTTTTGGGTTCAGAAAAAACAGAGGGTTCTTTCTTTATATTTATTTCGTAGGGGATATATCCACGCTTGAGGATGATGGCAGGGTCGTCTTCCTCTGTTTCAACGTCGAATGGCAGTTTGATATTTCTTTTCTCAAAAGCTGCTATCTCATCTGGAAATTTTGGTATTAAATCACCGGTAGAGCGAAGGTATGCCTTTATCATTTGCTTAAGTTCTCTATCATTTTTCAATTCATCTTTATTTTTCATATCATTTCGATTTTGATGTTTCTTTGGGTTGTTCTGCTATTAGCCGGATTTTAATTCTATCTAAAATCCGCTTCACAATCAATCGTTGGTAGTTTGGGAGTATTCCAAATTCACGATCAAGATTATTGGCAATATAATTTGGAACTTTTCCTTTATGGTCGGCGGTTGCCAACCGTGTTCTAAACACTGCCTGGTGGTCGGGGGGCTCCTCTTGCAGACAGCTTTCGATAAATTTGAGGCGTTCCTGACTTAACGGGCTTAACTCGTCGTTTTCGTCATCAGGCGATTGCCATAGTTTATCATGCAAAACTTCCTCAGATAGTTCGAGCATGTTGTCGACGGGACCTCTTAGCATTTCTATTAATCGATTATACTTTTTGGCTTCCATTTTTGCAAATCCTTCAAGCCAGCCTTTGAACTTTTTATCGTTTGTGACATTGGTTACTTTTCCAGTAGCATTTGGATTGAATTTATCTGCTTTATGATATAAGGTGATAAGGATATTATTTGCTACCAAACGGATGTGCTCTGGATTGAAACCAGGTCTTCGATGTAAATGGGCGTAACAGATTTTCCGCACATAGTCTATGTATAGGGTGTGGATTTTGCCAAATGCATGTTCTGCTACCGCTGGATTTTGATCTTTTTCAGCCATAGCCTGGATGTATGGCAAAGGGTCGGGGTCAGTGTTTTTCTTCTTCATGCTTGATAAATTGTGGTTTACAACCGATTGGATAAAGGTAGGTGTTTCTGTTTTGACAGGTTAGCCTTTGTGTAATGGCTGGTGTTTTTGTGTTCATATTTTAAGTTTTTGTTGTGTGCCTCTATAATCATATACACATGCGCGTTACAAGGGGGAGGAACAAGGGGACAAAGGGACAAGTGACAAGTGACAAGTGACTTAAGTTTTAAGTGACTATAGTTGGGGGTTCATCGAACGAACTCCTATCTCCTAGCCACTAGCGGCGGTTTTTTGTCCACGAATTACACGAAGTGGCACCCCGTACAGTCGTACCTCCTTACGGGGCAGGCGGATTTTTTATTGTCACGAATTAATGAAGCTGCGCTTCAGGGGGAGGTTTTTGTCATCCCCGATACGGTCGTGCCTCCCTACGGGGCAGGCGAATTGAACGGATTGAGCGAATTGGGCTTCAGGGGACTTTTTCATCGGATTAAACGGATTGAGCGGATGGGCTGCGGGGGAAGCTGTCCACGAATTACACGAAAAAGCACGAATTTTTTATTGTCACGAATTAATGAAGCTGCGCTTCGGGGGAGGTTTTTTGTCATCGAATTATGCGAATTAAACGGATAGGCTTCAGGGGGTGGGCGTTTTATACACCGGACTCTTACGGTCGTGCCTCCCTCAGAGGAACAAAGGGACAAGGGACTAAAGTGACGAGGGACTAAAGTTTAAAGTCACAATCCACGAGCCACAATCCACGATTCACGAGCCACAATTTTGATCACCAGACTCTTACGGTCGTGCCCTATTAAATTTGCTACGCATTTCACAGGGTAAACCTCCCTCAGAGTTTAACTGCTTATAAAGAACGGAAGTATTTACTCTGTTAATGCGGATGTTTACTCAGCTAGTGCAGGTGCTTACTCCGATAGTGGAGATAGATGCTCCGTTCAAGCAGTTGTTTACTCTATCGTTGAAAGTGTTTACTCCGGTAGTGCAGGTGTTTACTCTGTTAATACAGATACTTACTCCGGTAGTGGAGGTGGTTACTCCACTCAAGCAGATGTTTACTCGATAAGTGAAAGTGTTTGCTCGGGTAATGGTGGTGGTTACTCTGCCAATACTGATGTTTACTCCGTTGGTGCGGATGTTTACTCAGCTAGTGCAGGTGTTTACTCTGTTAGTGTGGATGTTTACTCTGTTGGGGGAGGTGTTTACTCCATTAATGGAGGTTGTTTGTATTGGGAAATAGGGGTGCTTTGTAACGGGGGTGGGTATATGGTATTGGAAGCATATAAATTCCTGATAAATTATGAAGGTTAGAATAAAAGATTGTTTGGTAAAGCTTGGGGTTAGGGTAAGGGGTAGCGATTTGCGTTGTAGGCCTCCTCCCCTATCGGTTTGTGCTAATATGATTTATCGGATTTATGCTTCTTAATTATTTTTTACATCACTAAATTTTATACAGATGAGACGTTTAATTTCTCAACACCAGAAGTATCTGGCTATAAGCAGGGTACTCGACAGTTATGCCGCTGTATTTGAAGGCAAGGCCGAAGCGCAGGCGGTTAAAGACCTGTTCACACAACAACTCTTGGAGGTTTCTGAGCATATTTCAAAGTTGCTCCGCCCGATATCGACGGTTCGACGACCGAAACAGGATGTGCAGCAGCAGTTTCTAGAAGAAACGCTGAAGGTAATTGGTATGGGTATTCTACTGGCCACGAGACTGGGTGATAATCCATTGCTTGACATGATGAAGCAGTATCAGCTCAGACTTGCCCGAATTGCGGCATTTAAACAGTTTCAGGTTTCGTTACACATCATCGATGAGCTGGATCAGCATGTGACTTTGCTACCTGATTTTGGTCTAACGCAGGAGCAGTGGGATACCTATAAGGTATTGAGTGAATCGTTTGGCGATATGCTTGATGAAACGGATGACAAGCTCGACTACCGTCGTTTACGGCGACTGGAGGCGAAGAAGTTGTTGAAGGCGTGTACGCAAACGGTGCGCTATCAGTTGGATCCGTTTGTGAAGTTTAACAAAAAAGATCATCCGGTTTTTTATGAGGCTTATTTCGTTACGCGTGGAATACGGGTACGACATAAATATGTTAAAGCTGAGGATTTCAATAAAATGGTTGAAATTATCGGTACGGTGACGGATGGCGTAACGGGGCTTCCTCTGGCTGGTGCTGTTGTTAATTTGATTGGATTGGAGCAAACAACGGTAACGGACATGGATGGTGTTTATACTTTTGAGGAGCTTCCTGCCGGGGGGCTTGTTGTTTCGTGCTATCGGCTGAATTATGAGTTGCCTGATCAGGTGAGTTTTGTGGCTGCCGAGGGTGAGACTTTGGAGGTGAATTTTGCATTAACTCCTGCTGTTGTTGTTCCTGTGGCTTCTTGAGGCATTTTATTGTTTGTCCTTTTAAATCCTCTAGCTTTAGTGGCTGGAGGATTTTTTTATGGGATTAGGGGAATTGCAAGTGATTTTTTTCATCGGATTGTGAGGATGGGCTTCAGGGGACATTGTCCACGAATGGCACGAAGAGTCACCCCGTACAGTCGTACCTCCTTACGGGGCTGGCGGATTTTTGATTTGCACGAATTAGGGCCTGCGCTACGCTACAGGCGGGTAGTACGCTATAAAAAACGGTTGTCATATCGACGTAATGGAACAGGGGCTGCTTGAGGATGGTTTTTTATGCATGGTTTTGTTTACAGTCGCTGTGGAATGAGGAGATATCTCCTGAGAGTATGGTTGGGAGTTTTTGTCATCGGATTAAACGGATTGAACGGATGGGCTTCGGGGAATTTTTGTCCACGAATTACACGAAGTGTCACGAATTAATGAAGCTGCGCTTCGGAGGAGGTTTTTGTCATCGAATTGCGCGGATTAAACGAATTGGGCTTCGGGGGAAGTTACAAGTGCCTTAAGTTTTAAGTGACTAAAGTTAGTTCGTTCCACGGTTCACGATCCACGAACAACGATTCACGAGCCACGAAAGGCTGAAGGCCTGAATTGGTTTAGCCCTAGGCAACGTCTGGGGTTTTTAATGTAGGTGGGGAGTCGCCCTGTAAGGGCAGATGAATGAAAGATTGTGGGGATGTATGGTGGCTATTTCAAGTGTGGACGTAAGATTACAGAGTGCGGGCTTTTTGCTTGTGGTATTCGTCTGTTTTTTGTTTCTTTGTTTTATTAATCTATGAATTGTATGTTGCGGAAGTATAGAGATTTTGTAAAGAAGTACCGACTGGAGTCGTTGGTGGATGTGGTGGTGTTTGGGGTGATTATTGTCTTTTTTCACTGGCTTTGGTGGACGGCTGGTTTGAAGGGGTTGTTGCTGGATTACACAAACTTTCATGGGTTGGAGTTGTTTATGGCAAATCAGGTGTTTGTTCCGGCGGCTTGGTTTGTGAAGCATGTGATTGGGTATGACATCACAACGCATGCTACAACGTTGTATTTTTTACCGGACAGAGGCTATATTGAGGTGAATGGAAGTTGTTCGGGGTTGAAGCAGTTTTATCAGTGGATTTTTCTGATGGTGTTGTTTCCCGGGCCCTGGAAAAGGAAATTGTGGTATATTCCCATTGGATTGATGGTGATTCACCTGAATAATATTATACGGATTATTATTCTATCGGTGATTTTGGTGCATTGGCCGGATCAGTGGCATTTTATTCATGATTGGGTGT